>NZ_JBEZLR010000058.1:0-62660 GCF_040652275.1 Streptomyces sp. NPDC048275 | reverse complement strand
CCCGTGCCGGTCCCTGGATCTGGGGCAGAACCCCACCACCAACCCGTTCCCTACGACGCCGATATGTGTACCTCCTTTGAGGAATCCAGCACTAGTGGCCGGCGCTCATGCCGCCATCCACGTGCAGAATCTCGCCGGTGACGAATGGGGCCTTCTCCAGGTAGATCACGGCATCCGCGATGTCACTCTGCTCTCCCAACCGGCCGACTGGGTGCAGGGCAGCGAGGGCCTCACGGGTCTCCTCAGGATGCATCGGTGTCTTGATGGTGCCCGGCGAGACGGCGTTGACGCGAATGCCGCGCGTGGCGTACTCGATGGCGAGGGACTTCGTAGCGGATTGCAGACCGCCCTTGGTCAGCGAAGCCAGCACGGAAGGGACTCGTGAGTCGGCGCTGTCGACCAGGCTGGTGGTGATATTGACAATATGTCCACCACCCTGGGAAAGCATTTGCTCGATGGCCAGCTGTGTGATGCGAAAGAATCCGGCGAGGTTCACACGGGTGACCGCGACGTAATCTTCCTGCGTGTACTCCGTGAAAGGCTTCGCTATAAAAATTCCAGCATTATTGATCAGGGTGTCGACGCGACCGAACCTCTCCATGCCCGCAGCGATAACCCGTTCGGCGGTGGCGGTCTCGGCGATATCGCCTGGGACTGTCAGGACACCCTCGTCGCTAGAGGGTGCAATTCTGCGGGAGTTTGCGACGACGCCGTAACCAATTCCACGAAAGGCCTCGGCGATACTCGCACCAAGGCCCTGCGAGGCACCGGTAACGATGGCGACCTTAACGTTCTGAGAGCTCACGGTTTAACCCTCTCGGAGGTGACGCGACTCAATACGGCATGGCCGAGAAGCCCGTGCACGGACAGGTTCCGACATCACTGTCGATGATTAACGGGCAGCGTGGGAGACGGCGCTGTAATCCTCCAGGCGCGCGTCTGACAACTAAATGGGCTACCGCATCTTCTCTGCGAGGCGGATGATGTCCTCATTGTCGCCCGACGCGACTGAGGGATTGTGCACCAGCAATCAGCGTAAGTCGGTACCCCATCTACCGCACGCGGGCGGCGTACCGACGCCGCACGTCAGACAACCAGGCCTCCATTGGAGCCGACTGCTACGTGCGGTTCCGCGACACAGGGCCACACCCGGTGATCAGCATGACGAAAGAGTCCGCATCATCGTCTGCAACTGTCACGTGTTCGGACAGAGGCGTCCCACGCGTGCGACAGCTGACGTCACTCAGGGTGCTTGACGTCAGCGCTCTTTGCGATGTCCGACGCCCATACGGAGCGCGCATGGCCGTTGGAAACAGCAAGGCTCATTGGAAGAACACGCCGAGAAACGTGATCACCGTCAATTGATGCGCCTTTGAAGTAGCTTCATCGAAATCCCGATCGGGTTTGCGCCGATCATTGCAGTTCACATTTCGAAGCATGGACAAGAGCGCTTCCTGGTCCTTACTCATCCGATAGGGAGCAGGGTTGTCGTCCCTCATATACATGGGTGCCTCTCTCCCTCTGGCGGCCACGAATCACGCTGCACCTGATTCGTCCGAGGGTGAATATTTCCCCGCGGTGAGGCCGTACGGACTCTCACTCCCGGTTAAGGATCAAAGACCCAGGTCCAACGCTAGGCACGAGAAATAATTCCACGATCCTTCGGGGTTGTAAGAGTCAGCTGGCAGACCGTTCGGCGCGGCCTCCTTCTCCTCAACCATTTCCTCATAACGGATACGCTCCGGCAGCTTACCGAACCGCTCGTTCCGTGACGCTGCTGCGGCGTCCATCGCACCTTCAGTTCCCACGGTGGTTTCCTTTCCCTCGTAGCGAACCGGCTCACCCCGACGTGGTAGCGACAAGGCTGCACCCACCGCACGTCACCTGTCAAGGAGGTGACGATTGAGTTGCAGCACACGGTCCCGTCTGTCGTCAGTCGCGTGCAGCGACCAGCGCTACGACGACGGCCATCCCCATCCCGTACAGCCAGGACGCGCTTGGCAACCGCACGAACTTGGTGCCGACGTGAGCCGGCGCGGAGCCCCTCCCCCGCGGGCCACCCCCTGCTGCTTCGGCTTCCCCGCGCCGCACCGCACATGGCCCGAATCGAGGACCAAGTCGTTACACAAACGGTGACACCTACTGGTGCTCGAATACGTGTGAAGAGTGAACGCCCTCAACTGCGTGCTCTCTCACGGCACATGCCGGAGTGGTCACGAGTGACTGTTGAGGCCGACCTCACTCAGGGCTTCCGCACTGGACGTCAGCACGGCAGAACCGACACGACTGTCGACCGTCGTTCCGGAGTCAGCAGGACAGCCCGACCACGAGAGGACGCACGTTGAGAAGACTGTTTCCCACCTCCGGCGCGGGGCGGGCATTGACGGTAGGCTCCGCACTGCTCTCCGCAGGAGCTGCGCTCGCCACGGCAGGAACGACGGCGGCGAGCGCAACCACGGACGGCAGGCACCGGGTGGACTACGTCGCCCTCGGCGACTCGTATGCCTCTGCCCCCCTCGTCCCGACCCAGGTCGACACGACCTGCCTCCGCTCCGATCACAACTACCCGTCTCTGGTGGCCCAGTCGTCGGGGTCTGCTCTGACGGACGTCAGTTGCGCCGGGGCCACCACCGCCAACATGGCGGCCGCTCAAGGCACTGTGCCGGCCCAGTTCGATGCCCTTGATCGAGGAACTGACCTGGTCACCGTAACCATCGGCGGCAACGACATCGGATTCTCGACTGTCTTGGGAACCTGCGCGCGGGTTTCCGCCTCCGACCCCGCCGGTGCTCCGTGCCGGGCCCACTTCGCGGGCACCGCCACGGACACGATCACGGGCTCCATCAACCAGACCGCGTCAAAGGTCGCTCAAGTGCTCCGCGGCATCCACCACCGCTCTCCGCACGCGCGCGTCTTGGTGGTCGGGTACCCCGACCTCTTCCCGGAAGATGGAGTTGGATGCACCAGCGCCAAGGTACCTCTGGCTGCGGGTGACTTCTCCTACCTCCGGGACAAGGAGAAGGAGCTCAACGCGATGCTCGCCCGTCAGGCGCGTCGCGGTGGTGCCGAGTACGTGAACACCTACGCGCCCACCGTCGGACACGACCTCTGCCAGCCCCTTGACAACCGGTGGATCGAGACCTTCGCTCCGGAGAGCCCTGCTGCCCCGGTGCACCCCAATGCCGCGGGCGAGAGCGCGATGGCCGGCGCGGTCAAGCGTGCTCTTTCCCCTCATCCATGGCATCGGTAACGGCCCCGTCGTGGGGAAGTGACACCCCTGCTCGACTGTGTGACTGGGCTCGCCGATCGAAGTTTGGAGCGCCGCTCCAAGGCCGCCACGGTCCCGCTTGACCTGTCGGCCAAGGGGGCGCAACAACATGCCAGGGGCCCGGCACAGGTGCCGGCCCCATCCCGCTTGCCCGCCCCCACGGCATAGGGCCAGCGGGGCCATGAGATACGGCCGGAACCTTGTACTGATGACAGACAAGGACGACTGCCCCGCCTGCGAGGAACGGGAGAGGAGGCCGTCGATGGGGACGCCGTGGTGGCAGCGTGTCCTCAAGCACTTCATCCGCAACCGGCAAAAGGAGGCCTGAGCCATGACCGACCCCGAACTGCACCACCTGCGGCACGCTCCTGCTCCGCTCGCTGGCCGCCGAGTTCCGCTCCCTCTGCCGAACACGGTCGGCGGTTACGGGGAAGTCGTCGTCCGGCGCCTGAGGTTGGGCGCCGGACCGCTGGTGCGTGACCGACGCCGCGAACACCAACCGGCAAGTGTCGCCGCGCCGCTCCTCGGGCGGCTCGGTCTCGCTGCGCACCTACGTCAAGAACGCGGCGGGCAACTCCTTCCAGCAGACCGTAATCAAGGCCTACCTCCTCAATTGACTTGCTCCTCGGGCTGAAGCTCGAGGGTTCCGGCCTTCTCGTCCGTTGCTGTGCCGGGACGAGTCCTGGTCTTACCGGCGCTCCGCAGGCTGGTGCCGCCAAGTCCGGCGGCCGTCAGATCCATTCCCGGACGTTCAGGGACTTGGGTGCGTCTTTGATACCGCAGGAGCATATGGGCGACCACCTCGGCGACTGTGGGCTTCCGAGAACGCCGATGCCCACGCCGTCGTCCGGCGAAGTCCGTGCGGTCGCTCAAACCATCGCCATGCCGCAGTACAGAGACTGAGCGGGCGCCGGTCTTCAGCATGGCGTTCAGTCGCTTCTTCGCCGAGGTCGTCATGGGCCATCGTGTGCGTGGGCTCAGGCCCAGTCCAGCACTACTCGGTGTTCTTCAGCGCCCCGAGTAGCTCTTGGGTCGTGGTGATGCTGTGGGCGAAGGTGGGCCCGTTGAGTTCGTGCGCTGCGTGCATCATCTCGGGCTTGAATGCGGCCGTGGCGTCACGGACGAGGGTGACGTGGTAGCCGAGTTCCATGGCGAAACGGCCGGTCGATTCGATGCAGGTGTTGGCGAGCAGGCCGATGATGATGACGTGTGTGATGCCGTGCTGTTTGAGTTGGAAGTCCAGGTCGGTGTTGGCGAAGCCGCTCTGGGCCCAATGCTCTTTGATGACCACGTCTGTGTCGGCCGGCTGGAAGTCGGGGTGGAATTCGCCTCCCCAGGTGCCCAACGCGAAGGTGTGACGTTGGCGGACGCCCTGCTGGGTGGGATTGGGGTGGTCCCATCCCTCGTAGTCGCCTTCCTGCCAGCGGCGGTGGGGGACGAAGAAGATGTGGAGATCGCTTGCGCGGCCCGCGGCGACGATAGCGCGCAGGTTGTCCAGCAAGCCGACTTCGCGCGCCACGTGCTGGACTGCGGGCCACACCTTGCCACCCTCGGAGAGGAAGTCGTTGTAGGGGTCGACCAAGCAGATGGCCGTCCGGGCGGGTTCGTATGTTTCGCTCATGGCAGTCCCTGCACAAGGTAGAGGGTCTACGGTTCAGAGGTGATCGCTTCGGGAACTGAGCTGCGCACCATCTGCCGGCAGCGGGTGGCTCGCTTCCACCCGCTCCCAGGTCAGTACTCCAGTGCGCAGCTTTCCCGAAATGCGCACCGGGGCGGCCAGTGCCAACTGCAGGATTCTCCCGTCCAGTCGCGCCACTCGCAGCTGCGCTCCACCCATCCAGTTCGGGAACAGGCTCAGCGCGACCTCATGGACGACCGTGTTGCTGTCCGGAACGCGAAACGGCCCTGCGTACGCCAGGTAATGACGGGCCGCGTCGGCCAGCTCTTCGGCCGGCCGGCCTCCAGACGGTCGCCGTCGAACAACGGCCTGTCCGGCCTGGTGATCTGGGCGGACATGTAGCCGTCGGCCGAATACATGATCAGCCCTATGGGCTGTTCGCCGAAGGGCCGGACGATCTCCTCGTCGTCGACGCTGCTGGCTTCGTAGGAGACAAGGCGCCACGTTCCAACCAGAGCGGCGTGCAGTTCAGCCGGGGTCATCGTGTCTTCCGCCTTTCACCGTTCACCGTTCACAGCAGTTTGTCCAAGGTGATGGGCAGAGAGCGGATGCGGCGGCCTGTGGCATGGAATACGGCGTTGGCGACCGCAGGAGCGATGCCGACCAGGCCGATCTCTCCGATGCCCTTGGTGCCGATGGGGTTGGCAGGGTCGGGTGCACCTACGAAGGCCACCTCCATATCGGGGATGTCGGCGTTGACCGGAACGATGTAGTCGCCGAGCGTGGCGTTGGCGATGCGCCCGGATCCGGCATCGCTCACGGTCTCCTCGAACAAGGCCATGCCGATGCCGCCGACCGTGCCGCCGATGATTTGGCTCACGGCTGTCTTCTCGTTGAGAATGCGGCCGCCGTCGATGACGGAGACTGCCCGAGCCACGCGCAGCCGCCCGAGGTCGCGGTCCACGTGCACTTCAACGTACTTCGCCCCGAATGCCCCTGCCGGGGCCATGCCGAGTTCCTGCGCCTGCGCCGGGGTGCTTTCGCCTTCAGCGGTCAGCTCAAGGAGGCCGTGCCGCATGAGGATGTCTGCATACGACTCCGCCTGAGCTGGATCGTTGCGCCGCCGAAGGCCGCCCGCCCCGACCTCGACATCGTCGATGGCGCACCCTCGCAACGGGGAGTCCGAGTCTTCGGCCACGAGATCGAGGAAGTCGCCGATGAGCCGGCGGCACGCCTCGTACACGGCACTGCCGACGGAGCTCGTCAGCCCCGAACCTCCGGTCTGCGGGGCCACGGGCATGGACGAGTCGCCCAGGCCGAACGTGACCTGCTCGACATCGAGGCCCAGCAACTCCGCCGACAGCTGCACGAAGACGGTGTACGCGCCGTTTCCGATCTCGGTTCCGGCACTGCACACGTATGCGGTCCCATCCCGTCGAACCGTCGCACGCGCCCCGCAGCGTGCCCGGAACCACGGGTAGCCGACAGCGGCCAGGCCGTACCCGATGAGCATGTTGCCTTGGCGCATCGAACGTGGTTCGGGCGATCGCCGTGACCATCCGAAGAGTTCCGCGCCATACACGAGGCACTCCTGCAGCGCGCGGCTGGACCAGGGGAGTCCCAACTGAGGGTGAGTGGTGGCATCGTTGCGCAGACGCAGATCCAGGGGGTCCATGCCGAGCTCGAAAGCGAGCTCGTCCATCGCGCACTCCAGCGCGAAATTGCCTGTCGCTGCTCCAGGACCTCTCATGGAGTTGGGCACCGGGATGTTCAGCCGGGCCTGAGTGTCCCTCGTGGACACATGGGGGCAGGCATAGGCCGCGGCGGACACGGTGGCGGTCGGCTCGAAGTTGTCGTCGTCGATCGTGGTGGCCGTGAGTGCCTCGTGGTCGATGGCTACAAGCCTGCCGTCGCGGGTCGCGCCGATACGCACCCGCTGCTTTCCCTTCGGCCGGTGGCCGCAGGCCGTGAACATCTGCGGGCGGGTGAGGGCCAGTTTGACCGGTCGACCGGTCCTCCTGGCGGCCAGTGCCGCCAGGACCACGTGCGGCCAGACGCGGAGACCGGCACCGAATCCCCCGCCGACGTACGGCGCGATGACGTTGACGGAGTCCTGGGGAAGGTCGAAGGCGGCGGCCAGCGATGTCTGTTCGAGCGAGGCCCATTGCGTCGAGTTGTTGACCAGCAGGGTGTCGCCTTCCCACCGAGCAACGGTGGTGAGGGGACCCATCGGATTGTTCGTGTTGTCGCAGGTGAGGTACGTCTGGTCCAGCACTGCTTCGGCAGAGTCCAGCGCCTGAGCGACGTCACCTCTCTGCGCGTCCCGCCCCCAGGGATTGTTCCTGCGCTCTGCGCGCGGGTCGTCCAGTTCCAGGACGGTCTCTCCGGGGGTGTAGCTCACCCGGACCAGGTGGGCCGCCTCTGTCGCCTCCTCGAAGGTTTCGGCCACGACCACTGCCACGTGCTGGCCGTAGTGGTAGATCACGTCGTCCTGGAGCGGCGCCGGAGGTGAGACGCCCAAAGGCGTCGCGGGCGCGCGTTCGAGCCGGCCGGCATTCAGGTATGTGAGAACGCAGATGACCCCTGGCGCCCGTTCGGCTTCCACGGTGTCGATACCGGAGATCCGGCCCGCGCCAACGGTGCTGCCTACGACCACGGCGTGCGCCATGTCCGGATAGGAGAAGTCGTTGGGGTACGGCGCCCTGCCGGACACTTTGAGCGGCCCCTCGACGCGGTCGCGGCCGGCACCCACGAGCGGGGGGCGAGAGAGCATCGTCATGAGCTGACTCCCGTAGCAGACTGCAGCGACCGCACCAGCGTCCGTTGCGCGAGTTCCACTTTGAAAGCGTTCTGCGGACGGGGCTCAGCCCCTGCCAGCGCCGCCCGCGCAGCAGTCCGAAACACCTCGGTGCGTGCCGGAGCCCCCGTCAGTACCTCCTCCGCCTCGACAGCCCGCCAGGGCACCGTGGCAACTCCACCCAGGGCCACCCGGGCCGACTGAACGATGGAGTCCTCCATCGTCACGGCTACCGCGGCGGAGGAGAGGGCGAACTCGTAGCTTGTCCGGTCGCGCACCTTCAGGTAGGAGGAGTGGGCGCCTACCGGCAGGAGTGGCACTTCGATCGCGGTGATGAGTTCGCCCGGCCGAAGACTGTTCTCCACGTCAGGGGTGTTCCCCGGGGTGCGGTAAAAGCCGGTGAGAGGAATCGCGCGACTGCCACCGGTGTCGGTGACGTGTACGACCGCGTCCAGAGCGATCAGCGCCACGGCGAGATCCGAGGCATGGGTTGCAATGCAGTTCTCGCTCGTGCCCAACACGGCACTCGTACGGTGAGATCCCATGATCGCGCCGCATCCCGTCCCCGGAACCCTCTTGTTGCAGGTGGCAACCGTTCGATCACGGAAATACCGGCAGCGCGTCCGTTGCAGGAGGTTTCCGCCGATGGTCGCCATGTTGCGGAGCTGGACGGAAGCGCTGCGCAACAGCGCCTCCCGTACGAGCGGTAGGCGCTGGGTCACCAGGGAATCGGCTGCGAGTTCTTCCATCGTGGTCAGGGATCCGACGAGAAGCGTGCCGTCGCTCTGCTCGATGCCGCGGAGAGGTAGACGGGTGATGTCGATCAGACGGCTCGGCCGCAGAACGCCGTCCTTCATCAAGTCGAGTTGCGTCGTACCGCCGGCGAGGTACGCCGCGGAACTGTCCGCCTCGGCCTCGGCGAGTGCCACGGCCAGATCATCAGCGCGCAGATAATCAAATGGTCGCACCGTGATCACCAGCCACTTCCTGTATGGCAGCGACAATGTTCTGGTACGCACCACACCGACAGATATTCCCACTCATGTATTCACGGATCTCTTCGGGAGAGCCGGTACGGCCTTCATCGATCAGAGCGAGAGCGGACATGATCTGCCCGGGAGTGCAATAGCCGCACTGGAACCCGTCGTGCTTGAGGAACGCGGACTGAAGGGGATGCGGCGAGACATCGTCACCGATTCCCTCGATGGTGGTCACCTGCCGTTCATGGCACTGCGCCGCCAGAGTGAGGCAGGACAACACGCGTTTTCCATCCACGTGGACCGTACATGCTCCACAAGTGCCCTGATCGCAACCCTTCTTGGTGCCGGTCAGGCCCAGCCTGTCCCGCAAGACGTCAAGCAGGCTCACACGGGAATCCACGCGCATGAGGTGCTCTTCACCATTGACCCATAGCGTGAACTCAGCCTGCGGAACCGTCTGCTCGTCAGGCGGCTTCACCCCGAATATCATGGCATCTCGCCTTTCGTAGCCCCGCGATCTGGACGGCGGCGGCGAAGAACGAGACTTGACCTTCGGCGCGCAATTCGTCACACGGGCCACCGAGACTGTGGCTCGCGCGGTCACCGCTGCACTCGGTTTCAGCCATTTGACTCATCATAGGAGTGGAGGGCAGCACCGGCATCTGCGCGCCCATGCAGGTGAGGGCAGCCAGGATTGTCCATGCGCCCGGTGGCCGTCTGCACCCGCCATAAGACGCTTCACACATTGGTCGGTGACTTGGCAAGTGGCGCCGCGTCGAGGAGAGCGGCCGCAGCGGCGCGGGCGGTCGTGGCGGCGGAGGGGTCACGGTCCATCCGCGCAGATTGCCCTGCACCGTCGTAGAGCAGGTGGAGTTGGCGGGCCAGCTCCTCGGGGTCCGCATATCCGGACTTGGTGGCCAGTTCGGTGAACAGGCCACGCACCCAGGTCCGATAGTTCTCAGCGGCGCGGCTGATCGCACTGTCTGCCGGCGCCTCGGCGGTGGCCCGCACGAAAGCGCAACCGTTGTACCCGGGGTCGGTGAACGCCTCGCGCAGCGCGTCGAAGACACCGAGCAGCTGTTCGCGCGGGGTCCGGAAGCCGGTCAGGGTCCGGGTGATCCGGTCCCGAATGCGCACGTAGCGGAACTCCAGGTAGGCGCAGACGAGGCCTTCCTTGCTCCCGAAGGTGTTGTAGAGGGAGGCTTTGGCCACCCCGGCATGCTCGATGACGCGGTCGATGCCGACAGTCTGCACGCCTTCGCCGTAGAAGAGCTCGTTGGCGGCCTCGAGCAGACGCTCACGCGCAGATGCCTTGGTTGCAGTCCTGGTCGCCATGACCACCACCCTCTCAGACAGATCTGTCTATTCTACCGGTCACCCCTGCGAGGTCTGCGCCACGGGCACGACGTCGGAGGGGAGGTCGGCTTCCGTCCGGATCACCGCCACCGGCTCCGCACGGCGGCCGCTGCGCAACAGTCCGGTCAGTGCCACGAGGGCCAGCACGATGACGGCGATGCCGTACTCCCGTGAGGTTTGCACCAGGCCGCCGCCATGCACGACCAGGACTCCGCCGATCACGGCGGGCACACCGAGGCCCAGATAGCACACGACATACAGAAGGGACAGCACCCCGGCCCGTTCGTGCGGCTCCACCTGCGGCATGACCAGCCTGATGCCGCCCTGGAAACCGCCGCCGAAGCCGAAGCCGGAGATCGCGCCGCCCACGAAGAACCCGATCACGGAGGGGGTGCCGCCGGTGCCCGAGGCGATGGACACCACGGTGATGACCACGCCGACGACCAGCGTGCCGACGCCGATCAGCATGAGGTTCCGCGTCGCGGCTTTACGCAGTATCACGACGGCCAGACCCGCGGAACCGGCGAGCACAAACAGGGGCAGCCCTCCCCACACCGCAGAGGTGGAGTGCACCAAAGTCCGGGTGATGGCCGGTCCCAGAGCGCCATACAGGCCGGTCAGTGCCCATACCGCGAACATCACCGGCGCGGCGATCGCCACCGACGCACGGGCGGACCTTGGGAGCTTGATCTCGGGGGCCATGCTGGCCAGCGCGCCTGGCTTGCGACTCACTGTCTCCCCCAAGGCGAGCACGGCTAGCGCCTGCAGAACGAACACACCCAGCAGTACGAAGTAGACAAGGTGGGTGGGGGCCGGCAGGTACTGCACGATCAGACCGGAGACCAAGGCGCCTCCCCCGGTCCCCATCGTGGGCGCAAAGGAGTTCAGAAAGCCGCCCCTGCGCGCGTCGATGTCGAGCATTCCGGCGCCGAGCGCACCGACCGCCGCCCCGGTGCTTATCCCCTGGACGACGCGTGCGGCCAGCAGTGCGTCCACCCCGCCGGCGGTGACGAACACGACCATCGCCAGCGCCTGCCCGATCAGCGCCACCAGCAGGACCGGCCGTCGGCCCACGTGGTCGGAGATCTTCCCGAAAACCAGGAGCGAGACCAGCACGGCCACCGCATAGACGCCGAAGACGACGGTGATGGTGATGGGCGAGAAGCCCCAGCGTTGCTGGTAAACGGCATAGAGAGGGGTCGGCACGCTGGATGCCGCCAACAGCGAGACGAGGATCGAGGCCAACAGGCCGAGGGAGGCGACGGGCCCCAGTACCCGGCGTCGCGGGGCTGCGTGCGCGGGAGACCGCCTGACCGGGTTGCCCGACGGGGCGGCTAGAGGCGTGGTGGACACGGGGCTCATGGATCACTCTCAGGATTAGACGGAACGCGACCCCTTTCATGCTAGACAGGTCTGTCTAGTAATCGTGAGGCGCAGGATGGTGAGACATGTCGCAAAAGCTCTGCCAAGGCGAACCGGTCTCCGGAAGCGGCCACCGGCGGGATCCCGGCGCGGGGTATCCGCAGGATGCCTGGCGGCTCGGGGGGCGCTCCAAAGCCGGTTGCCGTATAGCGGGTTGCCGTATAGCGGGTTGCCGTATAGCGGGTTGCCGTATATGGGGGCCCGGCCTCGCGCTCTACCGCCGGCCGTTGGTGCTGCCGACGCGGCCGCCGTCCCCCGCTTGCTTCTCAACAGTGTCGGCGGCTACGGTCGTCCGGCCGGCTGCGCGGGGGGCGCGCAGGGCGTACCCCACCAGGACGACACCTGCGAGCAGCAGGAAGCCGAATCCGCTGAACACCACGCCGGTCCACCCGAAGGCAGAGAACAGGATCCCGGCGACTGCGGATCCGACGGCGCCTCCGGCGAAGACCGCGAAGATGTAGACGGTGTTGAGCCGAGCCCTGATCGCGGGGGCCGCGGCGAAGATGCGCGCCTGGTTGGCTATCTGGCCGCTGGTCGTCCCGTAGCCGAGAAGGTTGCAGCCCACAGCGAGGGCGATCAGTGACTGGCCGGCGAACCTGAACAGCGCGAAGGCGAGCAGCGCCGACGTGAGGGACAGGACGTTGACGCTGCGCGTGCCCCATCGGTCGGCAAGGCGCCCCGAGTAACGGGCAGCCAGGGCGCCGGGCACGCTGAACAGGCCGAAGAGTCCGATCACCGCGGGGCCCAGTGAGATCGGGGCCGCGGTGAGGTGGAAGGCGAGTGCCGACCAGAAGGCGGAGAAGGCCGCGAAGACCGTCGCTCCCAGCGCGGCCGACACACGCAGGGGAGCGTGTTCGGCGATCAGTTTGGGGAGCGACGCCAGCAGACGCAGGTAGCTTTCCGACGCTCCGGTCGGGGTCGGCCGGTCGTCCGGCATATAGCGCGGAAGGACCAGGAGCAGGGCTCCAGTTGCCAGGGCGGCGATGACAAATCCGGCCCGCCAGGTACCGGTGGCCTCCGCGATGAGGCCGGCGGCGGTGCGCGAGAGCAGGGCTCCCATGGTCAGCCCCGTCCCCACCGCTCCCAGGACGCGACCGGCATTGCCGGGAGTCGCCATGGAGACGACGGTCGGCATGATGACCTGCGGCAGCACGGTGCTTGCAGAGAGTATGAGGGTGGTCATGCTCAGCAGAGCGACCGAGGGGGCGAAAGCGCCCGCGAGGAGGGCGGTGGCGGTGACCACCAGCAGAAGGACGGACAACCGGCGAAGCCGAACGGTGTCAGCAAGCGGAACGATGGCGATTATGCCCAGCGCGTAGCCGATCTGTCCTGTCGTGGCCACCAGCCCGGCAGCGGAGGGTGATATCCCGAAGCCCCGGGCGATCTCGTCGAGGAGCGGCTGGGTGAAATAGATGTTGGAGACGGTGATCGCAGTCGCGGTGGCGAAGACGGGGATGGTCCCTCGCTTGACGTCCGGGCGGGTGGCTGCGCTGGTCATGGGGTCCTTATGTGCGTGACGCACTGGTTGTGATGGGCGGAGACTCGATCGCGTCGATAGGGCGCGGCAGCGGCTGTCACGGTGGTTCCAGCACGCCGTGGCGATCCGGCGACAAAGAGCAGGCCGGTCCCTGTGCTCCCCGTTGGATACGCCCTGCCGGCTTGCAGGCATGGCCGCAGCGCCTGCACGCCTACCGAAGCAATGCCTGTTCGCGGCACTGAACCCATAGGACGACCTGGCACCGAGCGGCAACGGGAACATCGCCGTCGAGCACGTGCGGCAGAATCGCGCATTCGCGGCTCGATGGACTGGCACCACTCGATGCTCAGGCGGTCACGCCTACGAGACCGGAACCGCTGATGACGGACAGCGACGCGGCCCTGGACGGGAGCACCGCCGAGGTGTCCGAGGAGGGCCCTGAGCTGGTGGAACAGGCGCTAGGCGCGACCTTGCTCAACCCTGCGAACGATGTGCGGGGCACGTCGCGAGGAGTGCCCGCGGCGCAGGCCGCAGTCAGGCCAGCCTGCTCCAGATGATTTCGGCTGTGCGTTCCGCACCCCACAGTCTGGTGGGAGTGGCGACGCCGAGTTTGAGGAGCGAGCCTCCGAAGCTCACCTTCCGCACCTGGGACCGCCCGATCCAGTTCGGAAAGAGACCGGTCGTGACGTGGTGTTCGACGGTCGTGGGATCGACGACCTCGAACGGCCCGCCGTAGGCAACGTAGCCGGCCGCTGCCTGGGCAAGTTCATCGGCCGCCGCGTCCTCGAGACGTGCCGATCTCATGGGTGCGCGGTCGCCGCGCCCCAGCTGGGCGGACATGTATCCCTGAGGGGTGTAGACGATCAGGCCGTTCGGGGTGGGGCCGAGGGGGTGGATGACCTCCCCGTCGGTGCTCGTGGCGGTATACGACACGAGTTGCCATGCGCCGAGCAGCTTCTTGCGTATCTCTTCGCGGGCCTCGCGTTCATTCCCCGCGGCAGCGTGGTCGGTGATGGTCATCGAAGGGACTCCTTTCATGTCACGAGAGCGAACGGGGCCCGTGGCAACGATCAGTGCTGGGTGAGTTCGCCGTCGACGAGCCGCCACACGTGCAGCGGGTTCGCCTCGCGCAGTGGCTGCGGCAGAAGTTCGTCGGGGAAGTTCTGGTAGGTGACCGGACGTACGAACCGCTCGATCGCGCCCATGCCCACGGAGGTGAAGCGGCTGTCGGAGGTGGCCGGGAACGGGCCTCCGTGAGTGGAGGCGTAGGAGACCTCCTGCGGGATCGAGAAGGCGTTGAACACGATGCGTCCGGTGCGGCGCTCCAGGATCGGCAGGAGCTGTTCGGCGGCGGTGCGGTCGTCGACCTCGGCGTGCAGGGTGGCCGAGAGTTGTCCGCGGAAGGCGCGGGCCACCTCAAGCAGTTGATCCGTGCCGGTCAGCCTGACCAGGAGGATGGCGGGGCCGAAGACCTCCTCACGGAGGGCCGGTTCGGCCAGCATTTGCTCACCGCTTACCTCGTACAGCAGCGACTGACCGTCCACTGCGTGGGCCGGGGCTGATCCTGCGCCGATCAGGCTGGCGCCGTCGTTCTCCAGCCGCTGCACGTTGCGGGTGTAGGAGTCGTGGATGCCGGGCGTGAGCATGGTCCGTGCGGCCACCTTCTCCACCTCGACCGTCGCCGCGTCACGCAGTTCCTGGAAGCCGGGTCCGTCGACGGCGAGGAGGATGGCGGGCTTCAGGCAGGCCTGCCCGACGTTGTACATGGCGCGCTGGATCAGGCCTGAGCCGATCTCGGCGCCGCGGGCCGCCAGGGCGGCAGGCAGTACGAAGGTCGGGTTGACGCTGGTCATCTCGGTGAACACGGGGATGGGGTCGGGACGCTGCTGAGCCCGGCGGTAGAGGGCCATGCCGCCGCCCTCGGAGCCGGTGAAAGTGACCGCCCGGACCAGAGGATGGTCCACCAACGCCTCACCGATCTCGTTGCCGGCGCCCCGGACGAGGGAGAAGACGCCTTCGTGCAGTCCCGCCTCGGAGACGGCCTGCTGGATGACACGGCCCTGGATCTCGGAAGCGCCAGGATGTGCGTTGTGAGCCTTGACGATCACGGGGCAGCCGGCCGCCAGGGCCGAGGCGGTGTCGCCGCCCGCCGCTGAGTAGGAGATCGGGAAGTTGCTGGCGCCGAAGATCACCACGGGGCCCAGGGCCACCTTCTGCAGCCGGTGATCCATGCGCGGCGCGGGCCGGCGGTCCGGCTGGGCGGGGTCGATGGCAGCCTGGAGGAACCGGCCCTGACGGACAACGGTGGCGAACTTACGGAACACGGCGGCGGTCCGCGCTGCCTCGCCCTCGAACTGGGCAGCCGGCAGGCCGGTCTCCAGGGCGGTACGTGCGGCGAGCTCGTCCTTGACCGCCTCGAGCTTGTCCGCGATCAGGTCGAGGAACGCAGCCCGCTCGGCCAGCCCGGTGTGGCTGTAGCTGTCGAAGGCCTCATCGGCGAGGTGGAGCGCATGGTCGACCTCGGCCGCGCCGCCGAAGGCGAACTCGGGCTCGATGAGCTCTCCGGTGGCAGGGTTGAGCGCCTTCATGGTCCCGGCGGTGGCGGACACCCGGGCCGCTCCGATCAGCAGTTCTCCGGTCAGGGTCATGCGTGCGCTCCCTTGAATGCGGCGGTGAGCTCGTCCGTGGTGGTGATGGCGTGGGCGTAGGTGGGGCCGTTCAGCTCGTGCGCGGCGTGCATCATCTCGGGGAGGACCGCCGCGGTGGCGTCGCGGACCAGCGTCACGTGGTAGCCGAGTTCCATGGCGAACCGGCCGGTGGACTCGATGCAGGTGTTCGCCAGCAGGCCGACGACCACGACGTGGATGATGCCGTGCTGCTTGAGCTGGAAGTCCAGGTCAGTGTTGGCGAACCCGCTCTGCCCCCAGTGCTCCTGAACGACGACGTCGCCGGGCTGCGGCTGGAAGTCGGTGTGGAACTCCCCGCCCCAGGTTCCGCGGGCGAAACTGTGCCGCTCCATGATGGCCTGCTGGGTGGGGTTGGGGTGATCCCACGTCTCGTAGTCCCCCGCCTCCCAGCGACGGTGCGGAACGAACACCACGCGGACACCGGTCTCACGGGCGGAGGCGACCACAGACCGCAGGTGGTCCAGCAGACCCACCTCCTCCGCTATGGGCTCCAGGCGCGGCCAGATCTTGCCGCCCTCGGACAGGAAGTCGTTGTAGGGGTCGACCAGCAAAACGGCCGTGTGGCGGGGGTCATAGGTCTGGGACACGGTTTCTACTCCGATCAAGATGATGGCTAGCATCCAGTTGCTAGATTATGCCTGTCATCCTGAAAGTCAAGCAAACGACGTCGGAGCTGCCCATACGGGACATGCGTGTATGATGACCGTCATCCAGTCACACGGTGGTTGCACGGCGCCGCCCCACGAAAGGCAGGGTCGACATGGGCCACTCACAGGCGGAGAAAGCGGCGACCCGCGAAAGGGTCCTGCGGATCGCGTCCCGCAAGGTCCGCACCGAAGGCGTCACCCGCCCCGGCATCGCAGACCTCATGAAGGAAGCCGGACTAACGCACGGCGGCTTCTACAAACACTTCGACTCACGTGATGATCTGATCACCCAGGCCGCCGCCATAGCTCTGGCCGAGGGCTCAGCGAAGATGGAGCGCGCCGCACGGAAGAACGAGCAGGATGCACGGGCCGGTCTGGTTGACGCCTACCTCACAAAACAGCACCGCGACGCGCCGGCCACCGGCTGCGCGCTGGTCCCTCTCGGCGCCTCCGCGGGACGCGGTGACCAGCACTTCAAAGAAGCCTACGAGAAGCAGGTCCGCACGTACCTGGAACTGATCGCAGGCCTGGACGACAACGTCGAAGACGCCCGGGCCGAGGCAATGCTTACCCTCAGCGCCCTGGTCGGTGCCGTACTCATGTCCCGGGCCGTGGCCGACAAGGACTTCTCCGACGAACTACTGGAGACGGTCTCCAAGCAACTCAAGCGATACGCCACAGGGCCCCGGCCTCCGGCCGCTTGACGCGTACCCCCGGGGCCTGGGTTCACTGCCGTCCGGCAAGGTTCCGGGCCGCGGCTGACCTCACCTGCACGTTTCGGTCGGGGTCGATTGAACTGGGCTGATGTAGGCGGTGGCTGCTCGACATCGGGTGGGCATGGCGGGGCCCGGCACCTGGCCGGGTGCTCCAAGTTCCTCGGGTCGCGGGCGGACGGTGGCGGGGTCGTCGGTCAGGTGGCTGGCCGGGGTAGGTCCGCCAGACGGGCGAAGGCCGTGGTCAGTTCGTGTCGCCAGGACCAAATGGCAGAGATCCGCAGGCGGAGGCGGCTGGCTCCTCGGTTGACGCAGGCTGCGGCGTTCAGCAGCCGATGGCGGAGCTTCTTCGGTTCGGCGGCGGTCAGTTGAGCGTCCAGCAGCAGGCTGCGCATCCAGGCGAGCAGGTCGATCGCGGTCAGGGACAACTCCGGCCACGCCTGGTTGATGGGGATCGTTTCAACTCCATCGGCCGTACGCAGTGACTCCAGCAACCGCATCAGGTCGGACTGGGACGAGGCCATCGCGCGCTCCTCCGGTCGAACTCCCCGTTCACCAGGGAGACCTGGGCGATGGCCAGCTCCTCTTCAGCGAACAATCACCACCAGCGGATGCACGCCCCGGGCAGACACCCGCGCGTTCCCGGACCACGATCGGCTCCACCACTTCGCGGGACGCCATCCGTCCGCTGGCAAACCTATACTTCTCGGTATAGGGAGCTGTTCAGTGGAGAGCGTCGACGCAGCAGGAAAAGACCGCCGCAGACGCGGGGCGACGCGGATCCGGGGCACTGATCTGGTGACGATCCTGCACTGCGGGATCTGCGAGGCGGTGCACCGACTGGGTGCCGTGACGGCAGCGGTCTACCTCCTGGACGAGGATCGCAACGAACTCAGGGCGGCGATGATCGGCGGCAGCCTGCCTTCCGTCTTCACACTTCCCGGGCGAATGGACGTGGACGCGCCCTGGGCGTCGGCACGTGCCCTGGCGTCAGGAAGAGTGGAGATTCTGGCCGATCCCGGCCCGGGGGAAGCGGGCCAGCAGTGCATGCCGAGCTATCCGTACGTGGCTCTCGCGGCTCCCGTCATTGCCGAAAAGCACCGCTTCGGCGCCCTCACGGTCGTCCGACTGGAGACCCACGGCGCCTACGGGGCGGCGGACCGCACAAGGTTGCAGGAGATCGGTGACGGACTTGCCGTGGCCCTCGCTGAGCTCGCCGGGAGCGGCGCTGTCATCGCGCCCGGACCCACGCCGCTGCTCGTTCCCGTCTTCAGCCCGGAGACGGACACCGACACGCCGGGCTGGGGGATTCCCGGTGTCCCCGGTTCTGTGGGCACAAGCCTGGTCTACCCGCTTCGGCGCCTTGCTGAAATGCTGAACCAGGCAGCGACCATGGACGACATTGTCCGGGCCGCCCGGTCCTACGTCATGTCCCCGTTCCGCGCCCGATCCCTGGTACTGGCCTCGGCCAGTGAGGGCCGTCTGTGGGTTCTCGGGCAATGCGGGACCTCTTCCGGCGTGGTCCGGAACGTCCACGGCGCCAGGCTGAACGCCCGGACACCGGCGGCGGAGGCGGTCCGAGGACGTCCGTTGTTCATCTCCGAGTGCCGGCTGTCGGCTGCCGACTCGGACCTCTCCGATGACGAGTCGCAAGCTGAGGCCTACCTTCCTCTGAGCGGAAGCAGGTCGTACTTCATTGACCTTCCTCGCATCGGTGGCAGACATGCCGTCGGCGTCTGCTGCCTGTCGTTCAAAGGCCCCCGCCGCTTCCCACCCGAGGAGAGGGCCGTGCTGAGCACGATGGCAGGATTGCTGGGTGCGGCGGTGAAGCGTGTCGAGCTGAGCGCGGAGCAGCACGCGGTCGCCGAGTGCCTCCAACGGCGGCTGCTCCCGTCCACGCTTCGCGAGCTGCCCCAGCTCACCACCACCGCGCGGTTCCGGCCCGCCACGGGCACGTCCAAGGTGGGCGGCGACTGGTACGACGTGATCAAAGGGCCGGGCGAACGGGTGGTGCTGGTCGTCGGCGACGTCGAAGGCCATGCCATGGAGAGCGCCGCAGTGATGAGCCAGGCGCGCACCGCCGTGACTTCCTACGCCACCGAAGGTCACAGCCCCTCCGCGGTGATCGACCGGACCGGCAGGCTGCTCGCCGCCCTCGGCGCGGAGCAGCTGGTGACCTGCTGCGTCATTGCGTTGGACACGGCCGACGGGATGGCGGAGGTGGCCCTGGCCGGCCATCCCGCGCCGCTGGTGCAGCGGCCCGACGGGACCATCGGCACGCTCGATGCGCCCGCCAACCTGCCTCTGGGCGTCACGCTGAACCATGCCTACCAGGGACGTGAGCACGTCGTCGAGCCCGGGAGTGTGCTGATGCTGTACTCCGACGGCCTGACCGGCTGCGACGGAACTGACCCCGAGCCGCGCGCGAGAGCCCTGTTCGGTTCCAGCAGCCGGGAGACCGGGGGCGATCTCGAGCAGTTGGCCGACCGCCTCATCGCCGACGTACTCGGCCCCCACCAGCGCCGCGACGACGCGGTGCTGCTGCTGGCCTGCTACGAGGACGCCGGTGGCGAGGGTGCGCCGCGGACGGGAAGCCTGCACATCCAGCAGCGTGACCTGCACGGGGTCAAGTCCGCGCGTACTTTTGTGGCCGACCGGTTGAACTCCTGGGGGCTGGCGGAGATCTCGGACACCCTCCGACTCATCGTCTCCGAGATCGTGACCAACGCGCTCATCCACGCGGGCAGCGACGTCGACGTGCGCCTGCGGGCCTTTGCAGACCATGTTCGGCTCGAGGTGCGGGACTCCGACAGCAACCCGCCCGTCCCCTCTCCCCTGGCGCTCTCCGAAGAGGAGAACGCACAGGCCGAGCACGGCCGTGGCCTCCTCATCATGGAGGCCCTGTCCAAGCAGTGGAACACCTCCCCGAACGGCCGCGGCAAAACGGTGTGGCTGGATGTGGCTATTCCGGATGCCTGAGCCACTCGGCACTCACCCTCCCCGGAACGTGGCGCCGGTACTGTAACGACGCCTGCTCCCAGGTCCTGATGGTCCAGTCGCCCAAGGCGCGAAAGACGCTCATCCCATGGTGGTGGGCCATGGGCGGGTCGACGAGCGCTGGATGGAGTTGGAGCGCCCCATGGTGCCGGCCGGTTGAACCCGTCCTGGTCCCGACGTCACGGGTACCCGGATCCCCTGGGCCCTGCACGATCCTACGAATGAGCGGCTCAGACCCGCATCAGAAAGGTGGGACAAGCCTGGGGCCGACCAGCGCGACGCATCAGAGACCGGATGGCGCGCTGACCGGCTCCGACAGTGCGGCCTTGACGCTCCGGGTCTGCTCGTCGGCCAGAACTTCCAGTTGAGGGGCCACGAAGTTTCCGGACAGGGACCCAATAGGGTTGTCCTGAACAGGAAACGAGGAAGAAGTGGCGCCACCCAGTAAGTACTCGCCGGAGTTCCGCGAGGAAGCCGTCCAGATCGCGTTGAGGTCGAGCAAGACGCCTGGACCGCCTTCGTGGAGCCCGTGCTCGACAGTCCGCTGCTGACCGTGCTGACGGGCTCGACGGTCGTGCGGATCCTCGTCGAAGGCGAGGGCGAGCGAGGAAGGGCCCGCGGGGTCGAGCTCGTCAAGGACGGCCGGCTCACCCCCGTACGCTGCACGGACGGCGGCGAGGTCATCCTGTCCGGCGGCACCATCGGCTCCGCCCACCTGCTGCTGCTCAGCGGGATCGGCCCCGCCGACGAGCTGCGCGAGCTGGGCATCGACGTGGTCGCCGACCTGCCGGGGGTGGGCGCCAACCTGCACGACCACGCGCTCGCCCCGGTGGTGTACGAGTCGGCGCGTCCGGTGCCGTCGGGCACGTCCAACAAGATCGAGGCCCAGTACTTCGCGAAGACCGACCCGGCGCTGGCCGCCCCCGACCTGCAGCCGGTGATGTCCCACGTGCCGCTGCCCGTCGTGGGCCAGGACGTCCCGGCGGAGGGGCACGGCTACAGCATCGCCCCCGGCACGATCCGCACGCTCAGCCGCGGCCGACTGTGGCTGCGCTCCGCCGACCCCGCCGAGGCGCCCGCCCTCGACCCCCGGTACTTCGCCGAGCCGTACGACCTGAAGGCGATGGTGACGGCGGTCAAGCAGGCGCGGGAGATCGGGGAGCAGAAGGCGTTCGCCGACTGGCGGGCCCGCGAGGTCGCGCCCGGACCGGGCGTGGTCACCGACGACGACATCGCCACGTACGTCAGACGCAACCTGACCAGCTATCACCACCAGGTCGGCACCTGCCGCATGGGCACCGGGCCCGACGCGGTCGTGGACCCCCAGTTGCGGGTCCACGGTGTTCCGGGGCTGCGGGTCGCGGACGCCTCGGTCATGCCGGCCGTCCCCTCCGGCAACACCCACGCCCCCACCGCCATGATCGGCGAGCGCTGTGCCGACTTCCTCCTGGCGGAGCGGGCCTGACCACACCGGCGCCGGGCGGGAGGGCGGATGCGCGTCGCAGAACGGTGCGCAGCGGTCTTGCCTGTCCGTAGCCGTCCCCGTTACGTTTCGGCGGAGCTTGTGACCAGGTACGCGGTGCGGTCCGGCGCATCAGGGTTCGGCGTACGGAACGGACATCGGGTGACAGGTCGAATCAGGGGGCGGCAGGAAGCACAGCACGGTCTGCTGACGAGCATCGCCGCCGAGGCGGGGGTCTCGCTCAGCACCGTGTCCAAGGTGGTGCACCGGCGCCGGGACGTGGGCACGGCGACCCGGGACCGGGTCGAGACACTGCTGGCGCGGTACGGATACGTCCGCCCGTGGGAGCGGGGTCCGGCGACGCCCCGGCAGATCGTCGTCGTCTTCCGTGACCTGTCCGGCCCGTACACCCTGGAGGTCGCCCGGGGCATCGTGGACGCGGCCGGCGAGTTCGGCATCGACGTGATCACCGGGACGACGAGCCGGCGGTCGATCTCCATGTGGCTGGAGGAGTGCGTGTCGCTCGGTGCGGCGGGGATCGTGATCGTGATCTCCATGCTGGCCGAGGAGGACCAGCGGCGGATCGTCGAGCAGCGGCTGCCGGTGGTGCTGATCGACCCCCTGAGCGCACCTTCCGAGGACATTCCGAGCATCGGTGTGACGAACTGGAGCGGCGCCCGGGACGCCGTCCAGCACCTCCTTGCCCTGGGGCACACCCGGATCGGCATGGTCGCGGGCCGCTCGCACTCCCTGGCGGGGGCGGCGCGCGTGCACGGTTACCGGGCCGCGCTGGAGGAGGCCGGGGTCGCCTACGATCCGGCGATCGTCCGCTCGACCGACTTCGACTACACCGAGGCGCTCGCCGCGAGCCTGCAGATCCTGCGGGCCGGCGATCCGCCCACGGCCGTCTTCGCGGCCAGCGACGCGCAGGCGCTCGGCGTGCTGGAGGCCGCCCGGCAGCTGGGGCTCTCGGTGCCCGACGACCTGTCGGTCATGTCCTTCGACGACACGCTCGTGGCGGCCATGGCCTGCCCGCCGCTGAGCGCGGTCCGCCAGCCGTTCGAGGAGCTGGGGCGCGAGGCGACCCGGGTGCTGATGGATCTCGCCGAGGGCCGGCCGCCCGCGGCGCCGCGCATCGAACTGGCCACGGAGCTCGTCCTGCGGACCTCGACAGCGCTGCGCGGCCGCGTCAATACCCCGTAACCCGCGACTCCGCGAAACCCTTTCGCAACGTGCCGGTGACAGCACGATGTCGCCTGCGAATACTGGCTTCCTCCCCCGGCACCCCCGGCACCCCTCCGGTGAAAGGAAAGCCGTTGAACAGATCCTGGGCGCGAAAGGTTTTCGCTTCGGCGACGGCCTTCGGCATAGGCGTGGCATTCGCCGTCGCCTCCGCGACGAGCGCGTCGGCGTATCAGCCGAGTCCCGCGAACCTGTATACGGCGGACAACACCGCCGCGTGCAACAAGAGCCCTTGCGTGCTCTACCCGAAGTCGGCCCAGCTGCCGAGCGGCCGGCTCGTGGCCACGTTCGAGAACAGCCAGAGCGCTCCGGTGGGCCAGACCCTGCCCATCTACAAGAGCGACGACAGCGGCACGACCTGGGCGAAGCTGGCCGACGTCAAGGCCCCGGCGTACCTGTCCGGCGACAGCGCGTACGCCAAGTACACGAGCAACTGGACCAACGCGTATCTCTACGTGCTCCCGCAGGACGTCGGAAGTCTGAGCGCCGGCACACTACTGCTCGCGAGCATCGTCTCGGGCGACGACTACTACTACAAGGAGCAGAAGGCCGCCAACCCCAACTGGACGCCGACCGGTGACGGCGACCGCAAGGACGTGGCGCTGGCCCTCTACGCCAGTTCGGACGACGGGGCGACCTGGAGCTTCAAGAACATCATCGAGGCCGGCGGCTGGCAGGGCGGCAGCGCGGGCGCCATCGGCCGCGTCTCCGCGGCCAACACCAACGCCCAGGTCGACCCCATCTGGGAGCCGCACCTGCTCGCCCACAACGGCCGGCTCATCGCCTACTACTCCGACGAGAGGGACTACACCGGCTACAACACGAGTACCGGCGTCCCGACCCTCGACCCGGCCAACGACACGGCGACCGACTCCGGCGGCCAGGTCCTCCTGCACCGCACCTGGAACGGCACCAGTACAACTGCCTGGAGTTCCCCGGTCGTCGACGTCCCGGGCGCCACGGTGAGCATGGGCGGCGGAAAGACGGAGATCGGCGGCGGCCGTCCGGGCATGACGACCATCGCCCCGACGACCGACGGCAAGTGGCTTCTGACATACGAGTACTGGGGCGGCGGTACGAACGTCCGCTACCGGATCTCCGACGACCCGACGAAGTTCTTCTCGGCCACGGACGCCGCGATCACCTCGCTGCCCGTGCCCTCGGGCGGGGCCGCTCTGTCCACCGGCGGCAGCCCGGTCCTGCTGCCGATGCCGGACGGCCGGATCGTCTACAACGCGGCCGGCAGCGGCGACGTCTGGGTGAACCAGTCCGGGCTGTCCACCGGCACGTGGAAGCAGTACAAGACGCCGATCGCCGCCGGGTACAGCCGCATGCTGCAGTACGTCAACGGCACAGGCCGCGCTCTGGTCCTCCAGGCGTCCTGGAGCGGCGCCAGCGTCGGCCCCGTGAAGTACGCCGAGGTCGACCTCGGCCGCTCCGACGGCGCCTACTACAGCCTCGTCAACCGGCTGACCGGCCAGGTCCTCACCACCGCGTCCGGCAAGACACAGGACGCGAACCTCACCGGGAACACCCCCGACCTCGTCCTCGGCGCGTCGAGTTCCACCTCCGACACCCAGCGCTGGCACCTGACCGCCAAGGGCGGCAACGTGACCCTGCTCAACAAGGCCGGGGGCCGCTCGGTCGCCATCTGGACCGGCACCGCGACGGCCGGGCAGAAGCTGGCCCAGTGGGTCGACGACGGATCCACCGACAAGCAGTGGACCCAGGTCGCGTCGTCGACCAGCGGCTACTACAAACTCCGCTCGGTCCTCAACACCAGCCTGTACATGACCGGTTCGACCGCGGGCGGCTCCGTCACCGTGGCGGCGTCGACCACCGACGGCTCACAGGACTGGCAGCTCGTCCAGGACCCGCTCCCCACCGCCGCGGCCTTCACTCTGAAGGGCGCGTACTCCGGCCGCTGCCTCGACGTCCCGAACGGCGCGACGGGCGTCCAGGTCCAGATCTACGACTGCTCGGGCAACGCCAACCAGACCATCACGCAGACCACGACGGGCGAACTCCGCGTCCTGGGCAACTGCCTGGCCGCGAACAGTGACGGCACGACCGCGGGCACCACGCTCATCCTCTGGGCCTGCAACGGCAAGTCCAGCCAGAAGTGGTCGTTCCGGGTGGACGGCACCATCGTCAACCGCTCCAACGGCCTGGTCGTCGACGTGACCAACTGGGGGACGGCCAACGGCTCGAAGGTCGCGCTGTGGACGGGGCTGGGCAACGCGACCCAGCAGTGGAGCCGAGGCTGAGCGCTCCGCTGGAAGCACGGTGACAAACCCGCGGGCCGGTGGGGGCTGGTCGCGCCCACGCGGCGGAGCCGCATATCGAGACAGCCCCGCGCCCCTTTCGGGGCGCGTCACCGCACCGGCGCAAGGCAAAGGCGGCGACACCGGATCCGATGGACCGGTGGCGCCGCCCTCGTTTCACGCGTCCCCGCGGCTCACTCCCGTTCGACGGTCACCGGCACGGCGTGCTGCCGCAGGACCGTCGCGTCCCGCTCCTCGCCGACCAGCTGCACGACCTCGCGCACGGGTGTGTCCAGGCTGGAGGAGCCTGCCTGGAGCACGATCTCGCCGGGCTCCACGATGCGGCGGCCGGCCAGGCCGGTGAAGGCCAGGCGGTCGGTGTGGACGTGGAAGTGGACCGTGGCCCGCTCGCCGGGGGCGAGAATCACCTTGGCGAAGCCGAGCAGGGCGCGTACGGGCCGGGTGACCTGGGCGACCGGGTCGACGGCGTACAGCTGGACGGTCTCGGCGCCCGCGACCGTCCCCGTGTTCCGCACCCGCGCGCGGACCGTGAACTCCCCGTCCGTCGTCACCTGTTCGCGGTCGGCGGTGAGCAGGTCGACCTCGAAGGAGGTGTAGGACAGCCCGTGGCCGAAGGGGAACGCGGGGGTGGGGTCGAGGTTGGACAGGAAGCTCTGCCGGTCGGCGAGCGGCGGGTGCAGGTAGGTGTAGGGCTGCCCGCCCGGCGAGGCGGGGATCTGCACGGGCAGCTTGCCGCTGAAGTTCGCCTTCCCGGCGAGGAGCCCGGCCACCGCCCGGCCGCCCTCCTCGCCCGGCAGGAACACCTGCACCATGGCCGCGGCGGCGGACGCGAACCGGCCCACGGCGTAGGGCCGGCCACTGCTGACGATCAGCACCACGGGCTTCCCGGCCGCCAAAACCGCCTCGACCAACTCCTCCTGGACACCCGGCAGTCGCAGGTCCTCGACGTCGCAGCCCTCCCCCGAGGTGCCGATGCCGAACATGCCCGCCTTGTCGCCGACGACGAGGACGGTGAGATCGGCGGCGGACGAGGCCGCCACGGCGGCGGGGATGCCGGAGGCGTCCTCGTCCCGGATCGGGCAGCCTTGCGTGAACTCCCACTCCACGCCCGGCAGTTCCTCGGCCAGCGCGGTCCGCAGGGAGACCGCCTCGACCCCGTTGCCGAGGTCGTCGCGCTCGGCGAGGACGTGGTTGGGGAAGCTGTAGCAGCCGAACATGGTGCGTACGTCGTCGGCACACGGGCCGATCAGCGCGATCCGGCCGCCGGCCGGGAGGGGCAGGGTCCCGTCGTTGGACAGCAGGACGGCACCGGCGCGGGCCACCGCGAGGGCGAGCGCGCGGTTCTCCCCCTTGTCGAGGTCGAGTTCGCCCGCGCGCAGGGCGGGGGGCCGCGAGTCCCAGTCCGGGTCCAGCAGCCCGAGCTCGACCTTCTGCCGCAGCACCCGGCGAACGGCGCGGTCGACCAGGTCCTCCTCGACCGCGCCCTGCTCTACGGCGTGCACGAGGGCGTCGCCGAAGCCGCGCTGGTCGGGCAGTTCGACGTCCAGGCCGGAGCGCAGGGCGAGCGCCCCGGCGTCGGGCAGGTCGGCGGCGACCCGGTGGGCGGTCACCAGGAAGGGCAGGGACCAGTAGTCGGAGACGACGGTGCCCTCGAAACCCCACTGCTCGCGCAGGACTTCGGTCAGCAGCCAGCGGCTCGCGGCGGGTGCCTCGCCGTCGATCTCGGCGTAAGAGTTCATGACCGAGCCGACGCCCGCGGCGACGAGCCGTTCGAAGGGCGGCAGGATCACGTCGAGGAGCTCCCGGCGGCCGGCGTGGACGGGGGCGTGGTTGCGGCCGCCCATGGAGGCGGAGTAGCCGGCGAAGTGCTTGAGGGTGGCGTACACCCCGGCGCTCTGCAGGCCGGTGACATACGCCTCCCCCATTTCCCCGACCAGGTACGGGTCCTCGCCGTAGGTCTCCTCGCAGCGGCCCCAGCGGTAGTCGCGGATCACGTCGACGACCGGGGCGAGCCCCTGGTGGACGCCCGCCTCGGCCAGGTCGGCGCCGATGGCCTCGCCGACCCGGCGGATCAGCTCCGGGTCGAAGGTGGCCGCCATGCCGAGCGAGGTGGGGTAGATCGTCGCGCCGTAGGCGGTGAAACCGGTCAGGCACTCGTCGTGCGCCATGGCCGGGATGCCGAGCCTGCTCTGCTCCATGATCTGGCGCTGGCGCTCGGCCAGGGCCCGGGAGAGCTCCAGAGCGGGCCGGGGCAGGGTGCCGTAGGGGCGGGTGAGCTGGCCGAGGCCGTGCCGGGCGGTCTCGGTGAGGTCGCCGACCCGGTCGAAGATGCTGGTGCCCGGCGCCACTTCCGGGCCGGCCGGTTCGACGTCCTCCCAGGCGCTGCTGAGCTGCGCGACCTTCTCGGCGAGGGTGAGCCGGGCGAGCAGTGCCTCGACCCGGTCGGCGACGGGGAGGGCGGGGTCGGTCCAGGCACGGCCGTCCTCCTCCTGGGGGAGGCCGCCGTGGTCGGGCATGATGGTCGTCATTCACGACTCCTCAGGGAGTTGCGCGGGCATGCCGACGGGGCCGGGCGCCGGGCCCGGCCGTCGTGCGGGGTGAACTGCCCGGTGATATGGGCTGCTTGATGCCTTGGCTGATTGACTGCTTGGCTACTTGGAGAAGCCCGCGGTGAGACCGGCGACGAGCTGGCGCCTGGCGAGGATGAACAGCGCGAGCATCGGCAGAGTGGAGAGCACCACCGCGGCCATGGTGGCCGGTACGTCGATGCCGAACTGGCCCCGGTAGAGGGTCAGCGCCAGCGGCAGTACGGCCTTGTCGCCGCTCTGGGTGAGGATCAGCGGGAAGAGGAAGCCGTTCCAGACCTGGAGTCCGTCGTAGACGGCGACCGTCATCAGGGCCGGGCGGGCCAGCGGCGCCGCCAGCGACCAGAGCATGCGCCAGTCGCCGGCCCCGTCCACGATCATCGCCTCGAACAGGGAGCGGGGCACGTCGCGCAGGAAGCTCACCAGGATCATCACGGTGATCGGCAACGCGAACGCGGCGGAGGGCAGGACGATCGCGAGCAGGCTGTCGTACAGCTGCATCCTGATGATCAGCAGGTACACGGGGATGATCACGGCCTGCAACGGGATCGCCAGGCCCAGCAGGAACAGCCGGAACGACAGCCGGGACAGCCGGCTGCCGGCGCCGCGGACGATCGCGAACGCGGCCATGAGGGCGAAGGCGACCGCGAGCACCACCGTCCCCGCGGTGACGACCACGCTGTTGAGCAGATAGGTCGTGAAGTCGCCGTCCAGGACGGCCCGGTAGCTGTCGAGCGTCGGGTGGCCGGGCAGGGCCAGTGGGCTGTCGGCGGTGAAGTCTGCGCGGCTGCGCAGACTGGTCACCACCAGCCAGTACACGGGTACGACGACGAGTGCCGCCCACAGGATCGTGGCGCCGCCGGTGAGGGCGCGGCGGAGGATGCCGGGCACGGGGTTGGGCCGTACCGGCCCGGGGGCCGCCGTTCCCCGGGCGGGGAGGTCGTCCCGTCCGGTGGCGGCGCGGGCCTTGGTCACGGTGGTGCTCACATGCCCTCCTGCCGGCTGTCCATCCGGGTGAAGCCGGACAGCCGGGTGGTCAGCAGCGACAGGCCGAGGCCGAGGACCACCAAGAGGGTGGCGACGGCGCTGGCCCGGCCCATGTCATGGGCCTGGAATCCGGTGATGTACATGGCGAGGGGGAGGACGCGGGTGGCGGTGCCGGGACCGCCGGTGCCGCCGGACAGGACGAAGACCAGGTCGAAGTAGGTCAGCGAGCCGACGAGCATGAGCGTGCTGGAGGTGACCATCGTGTACTTCAGCTGCGGCAGGGTGATGTGCACGAAGCGGGCCATGGGCCCGGCGCCGTCGAGCGCCGCGGCCTCGTAGAGAGCCGTCGGAATCTGGCGTATGCCGGCCTGGTAGAGCAGGGCGTGGAACGGAACGAACTGCCAGGCGATCACGAAGATCACCGTGTACAGCGCCAGGTCCGGCGAGCCCAGCAACGGCTGCGCCAGCCAGTGCAGGCCGGGCGTGGCACCGATGCCGAAGGACGGATCGAGCAGCGCCTGCCAGGTCAGGCCGATCGCCACCGCGGAGAGCAGCAGCGGGAGAAAGAAGAGGACGGCGAACAGCGCCCGCACCCGGCCCCTCGGTGCCTGGAAGACACCGAGGGCCAGGGCGATCGGGGTCTGCACCAGCCAGCTCACCACCATCACCTTGAGCGTGAGCCCGAGCGCCTGCCAGGTGGCGCCGTCGGTCAGGACGTCGCCCCAGTTGGCGAGGCCGGACCAGCCGATGGAGCCGAGGCCGTCCCAGCGGGCGAGGCTGAGCGCCGCCACCCCGACGAGGGGGACGAGGCCGAACAGGCCGAAGAGGAGGAGTGCGGGGGCGGCCATGAGGAGGCCGCTGCCCCCTCTCCGGCCTCTCCGGCCGTTTCGGCGCGCGGGGATGGTGACCGTCACGACCCCGCCTTGCTCATGTTCACACCGAAGTCGGCGGGCGCGATCTGGCGCAGGAACGACTTGTCCGTGTTGGTCAGCAACGGGTCCGCCTGGTCGGACGGGAGTGCCTGGTCCCACGAGAGCTGGAAGGTCGGCGACTTCTCCACGAGGTCGTAGACGAAGGTCAGCCACTCCTTGTCCGACGACGACTTCACCGCCGCCAGCTTCGACTCCAGACCGTTGACCGGCGGCACGCTGCCGGCGGCGAGGTAGGCGTCGACCTGGGAGTCGTCGAGGACGTAGTCCTTGAGGTAGGTGAGGGCCGCGGACCTGTTCTTGGTCGAGGAGTTCAGGGACAGGAAGTTCGAGGGGTTGCCGACGATGCTGTTCGGGTCGCCGGCACCGCCGGACAGCGAGGGGAAGGCGGTGTAGCCGAGGTCGCTCTTCAGGAAGTCGGGATCGGCCTTGGCGATGTTGGCGTACTCCCAGGTGCCCATGACCTCCATGGCCGCCTTGCCCGTGTAGAGCAGGGCCGTGGAGGCGCCCTGGTCGTAGTTGACGGAGGAGGCGTTGTCCCCGAAGGCGCCGGCCTCGGCCAGGTCCTGGAGCTTCTGGTTGGCCTCGGTGACCGACGGGTCCTTCCAGACCGCCGTGTCACCGGAGGCGATCTTCGAGAACACCTCGGAGCCGCCCTGGCGGTCGAGCAGGTACTCCAGGTACATCAGCGTCGGCCACTTGGAGTTGGCGGCGAGGGAGAGCGGCGTGACGCCCTCGCCCTTCAGCTTCTTCACGGCCGCCAGCAGGTCGTCGTACGTCTTCGGCGGCTCGACGCCCGCGTCGGCCAGCACCTTCTTGTTGTAGTAGAGGACGACCGGGGCGAGGCCGTTGGCGGGGACGCCGTAGACCTTGCCGTCGAAGGTCGCGCTCTGTATCACGCTCGGGGTGAACCGGTCCGTGTCCGCCTCGGCCGCCGTCAGCGCGTCGACCTTGCCGGCCTTGACGTAGTCGTTCAGGGCCCCGCCGCCCCAGCTGAAGAAGATGTCCGGGGCCTGGTTCGCGCCGAAGGCGACGCGCAGCTTCTGCTTGTAGTCGTCGTTGGCGAACAGCCGCAGGGTGATCTTCTCGTCGGGGTGGTCCTTGTTGTAGGCGTCGACGGACTCCTTGAGGATCGTCTGGTCGTTCAGCGCCCACATCGTGAGGCCCTTGCCGGACGAGTCGGCGGACGATCCGGACGGTCCCGAAGTCCCGCACGCGGCAAGGCCCATGGCCGCCGTGAGAGTGATCGCGGACGCGACGACGCATCGAACTCTCGGACCGCCGAGAGTTCCGCGAGTTCCGTTGACCGGGATTCCCCGCATGGTGTGCCCCTTTTCTTTCCACATGCCGTCGGTGGCCAGACAGATCGGAGACCCGTACGAAAGGGTTTCGGATGCCACGCTTCCGACGGCCTGCCTGCTGGCCGGGACACTGACACGGAATTCACGACCGGGACAAGGACGGGAAATGCCCCGGTTACGAAATACTTTCGCGATCCCGGGGCGGCGACGGGGGCAAGCGGTCGCTCAGATCTCCTGGGTCTTGTAGGAACTGGGGGCGCGCAGGGCGACTCGGCGCAGCAGGTCGACGGACTTGGTCACGCCTTCGACGGGTTCCATGAGGACGTCCTCGTGCTCGATGCTCAGGACGTCGTCGTAGCCGGCCCGGCGCAGAGCGAGGCAGAAAGCGCGCCAGAACGCGTCGTCGTGGCCGTAGCCGAGGGTGACGTAGTTCCAGGAGCGTTCCTTCGCGGCCATGACCGGGAGCGTCTCCAGCCTGCTGGTCAGGGCCTGGCGGGAGGGTTCCAGGCGGGTGTCCTTGGCGTGCACGTGGAGGATCGCCTCGCCGAGGGACTCGATGGCGGCGAGCGGGTCGGCGCCCATCCACATCAGGTGGCTGGGGTCGAAGTTGGCGCCGACGACCGGGCCGACCGCCTCGCGCAGGCGCAGGAGTGTGGGGACGTTGTGGACGGCCTGGTGGGCGTGCATCTCCAGGGCGAGTTTGCGCACGCCCTGCGCTTCGGCGTGGGCGACGAGGCCGCGCCAGTACGGGAGTACCTTCTCGGTCCACTGCCAGGCGAGGATCTGGGTGGTCTCCGGCGGCCAGGAGACGGTGATCCAGTTGGGGTTGGCGTCACCCGGGCCGCCCGGCAGGCCGGACATCATCACCACGCGGTCCAGGCCGAGGGCGATCGTCCTGCGCGCGACCTGGTCGTGCTCGCGGCCGCTGGGCCCGGGGTGCAGAGGATTGCCCGAGCAGGTGAGAGCGCTGATCGCGAGGCCCCGGTCGGCGACCTTGGCCAGCAGGTCGCGGCGCGCGCTCTCGCTCCCGAGCAGCCGGTCGACGTCGACGTGCGGGGCGGTGGACCAGGCGCCGGTGGCGAATTCGACGTAGTCCAGGCCGAGTTCGGCGGCCAGATCGAGTGTCTCGTCGAGCGTGAGCTGCCCAACGCTGTCGGTGTTGAGACCGATCTTCATGGGGTGTCCTGTCTGCGGTGGGGGTGGGTCGGCGATAGAGGCCGGGTCAGCGATAGAGGGCGGGGCGGTCGACGAGTTCCACCTCGACGCGTCGGCCCTCGGTCAGGGCGCGCACGCCCGCCTCGCAGATCGCGGCCACGGCGTAGCCGTCCCAGGCGCTGGGTCCGGTGGAGCCAGGTCGCGAACTGCCGTTCGTGCCGGTCGGTGTTGTCGATCTGCGGCAGGCCCAGTGCGCGCCAGGCGCGGTTGGCCTCGGCCAAGGGCACGGACAGGGCCCTCAGCTGTCGTTCCGGATCGTCGTCGTCGAGGAGCCGCATGAGGTGTTCCGCGTCCGGTGCGCCGGTCCGGGCGAGCCAGGCCAGGGGGGCGGCACGGTCGGGGAAGTCCTCGACGCGTTGTTGAAGTTGCTCCGCGAGGTCGAGGTCGAGGCAGGCGAGGAGCGGCACGAGCCGCGCGCTGCCGGAGCGCTGCGAGGCCCGCTCGGCGAGGACGGCCCGCAGATGGTGCTGCCGCAGTTCCAGGACGTCCGCGAGATCCTCCTCGGGCACGTCCTCCGTCTTCAGGCCCCGCTCCTCCAGCCGCACGCCGCCACTCCGTCACCTCTGCCTCGTCCGGATCGCGGACGACGACACTCCCCTCCGCGACGAGCCGCTCGACGGAGGTCCGTCGCCTTCACGCGCCGCGCCCGGGCCACGGGTCTCTCGCTGTACGGCACGCAACTCCGTCGCCGAGCCGCCGGCCGCGTCCCCTCACCACCCGGTGCGGCGGTCTCGGGCTTTCCCAGGCCCGAAGCAGCACCCATATCCGCGTCATGCGCCGACGCGCGGCGATCCGGGTGGTGGCCGTGCTGGACGTAGAGTGTCCGGCCGGCGTGACCCGGACCTCGACAGCACCGCCTCCACGGGTGACCGTCACCAACCCGCGGTCCCGCAGTGCGTATACCGAACGCCACCCACACGCGCCCTGTACGTCGAAGGTCTCACCCCCCACGAGACGACCGAGCAGTGCCTGCTGCCGCTCGTTCAGAGGGGACCACCGATGCATGGAACCAGCCCACACCGTCCCCTGACGCTCCGCAATGACTCGTACGAATGACGGCCCCCCCAACGCATCGACACGTGGGGACCAGAACACCCACAGTGAGCCGAACTCTGGTCGTCACCTCCGGAATGTCAGAGGCATGAGCCACCATAGGCACCGCAGCTATGACGAAACGTGGGGGAAAGCATGACCACTGATGAGCCGCGCTCCGGGCTACCCATCGAATTCCTGCTCGCCGTCGTCGCGGAGGCGGGCCCTGGCTCTCCGCCGATAGGTATGGCGCTGGAGAAGGCCCGAGAGTTGCCGGAAGGAACCCATCGCGACGATCTCCTGCTGGCGCTGCTCAGTGGCGCACTCAGCACCTCCGCTCCACAGTGGACACTCCAGGCCGCCGTCGACAGCGGGCTGCAGAAGGAAGCCCAGCCGTACGAGGGCTCGCTTCTGCTCCTGGCCCGCGTAGCGCTCGCACACCCCTCGTGCCCAGGTTCACTGCGCCAGGAGGCACTGCGCCGTTGCACCGTCGCACAACTGGGCGCTCTCGGTCGCGAAGGCTGTGGTGACGCACTGGCCTCAGCTGTGGTGTCCGAGTTGAAGGACCGTTGCCCGCAGAGGCAGCCGATGAGTCCTGAGCTGCTGAAGGAGCCCGGAGTCCCCCAGCTGCTCCTGCGCGAATCCCGTCTGCACGATGCCGTGTTCTTCGCCACGCTCGACCTCCTCCCGGAGTTTCCTCGGCTCCGCGCCAAGGACGAATCCGAAGAGGACGGCGCCCTCACGCGCTTCGACAGCTTCTGGGCCGCCCGGGAAGCCTGGAACGGCATGTGGGAACACATCGTTACCGTGCAGACCAGCCGCCACCGTCAGCTGATCGACTGGGCGCAGGACAACCGCTCCCGGACCACCATTCGAGATCACCTCCTCGGAACTGTCCCGTGGCACGTGGAACCGTCCTTGCTGGAAGAGATGGCCACCGAGGACCTCGCCGGCTTCGCCGTCAGCGACCTGATCACTCGCCTGTGCCAGATGCTGCGGGACGGAATCTCCGAGGACGAGGTCCGTGCCCGGCTCGCCGTCGAGCTCGACACCCTGAAGCCCGAGGTCCACGACCGCATTGAGGACTACTTCGACAACTCTGCCGACATCCGAACGTTCGGCCTGCATGCAGCAGTCTCCTGGGCCTCATCCAACGCGAACGGCTCCTGGCACTACATCCTCACCCCCGCGGAAGCGAAGACTTCCTACGGCAGGCCGCACGGCTGGCTGGCATCCGAGGAACTCCTCGCCACGCTCGGCCGGCGCTTCGCAGCCGCGGCCGTGAAGGCCCTGCACCTGTGGGAGCCCGACCCGGACTCCGTCCGCCCGAGTCCCCGAGACCTGCGCTGGCTGCATGCGGCACTGCTGCATCTACCGCACGTGACGGAGGAAGTGAAGGAGAAAGCCCGTGCCGTGGTTGGGCACATCCGTCCTCGCTCACGCAGCCCCTGGGAACGCGTCGACCACGAGACGCAGCAGGAAGACCGTCGGCTCGCCGAGCTTCGCACGGCGATCGAACGCATCCTGGGTGACCCTGCCGCGCCGTCACGCGGATCGGCACTCGGAGACCCCCACCAGGTCACCGTCCGCGACCTGGCACGCGCCTCCGACGAGGTCCTCAGCGACTACCTGACCCGGCATGCCGGAGACGACGCTCTCGTGGAACTGGCACTGCTGTCCTTCGCCAGTTCCACGTACCGGTCGAAGCCGTCCTTCTCCGAAATCCTGGCACTCCACTCCTCCCCGAAGGGAGCCCTGGCCCAGATCACCACAGAACTCCGGAAGCGCCTGGGCGGCGGACCCAACCTGAGGGAGGCGTGGACCCGTCAGGTGCTGGCGCTGCCGGACCTCACACCCGAGGTGATTCGAGCCCTGCCGGCGTGGACGGCCCTGACCGTCGGTGGCCCCCGCTACAGAACAGCCCACAAGGCCGTGGCAGCGGTGGTACTGGACGCGCTCGGCGACAGCGACGAGGCATGGTCCCGCTTCGCCACCAGTCCGGCGTCATACTCCGGACCGACGGCATGGCTACGACTCGGAGACGTCCTCAACGCCGCCGTACAGGGAACGGACTGGCCGACTCCGCCGAACTCGAAGTGACTGCCTGACGAAAACGCCTTCCGGAGGAACGAGAAGATGTTCTTCGATCAGGCGGCGAAGCATCGCGACAGGACGAACACGCAAGAGACCCCCCAGCCGGGCAAGCCCACGGGCGTTCTTCAGCGCGTTTTCTGTCACATCCCTATCACGAACCCCGTAGACGCTCTCGCGCCACGGTGCACTGCCCTGGTCTTACCCGTTCGTCTTCGACCAACTGGACGCTCCCTACGACCTGTGCCATGTGGTACCCGCACACGCGGCGACTCCCGTAGGGCGTCACGCTTCCCGCTGCTCACGCCCTGCACACACGGAGGCACGGGATCAGTCAAGATCCGGACCATACGCGGGCCAGCCAAGCCGAGAATGCCACCGCCTACACCATCACCGCAGTTCAGGGGCTCGAATGCGCCGTACCACCAGCAGACCAAGAATCTTCTGGTGCCGTACTCGCCGAAGAAGCTGGGCTTCTTCTAGAGGCATGGAAAAGGGCGCCTGAACTGGGGAAACTCCCAGCCAGGCGCCCTTCATTAGCCGCAATCAAGGAGCGAGGCGAAATGCTTCCTTACTCCCAGTTCATCCCACCGTCATCCCCGCCCTGACCAGCTGGTCCGGAATATTTCCGGACCAGCCTGCGCCTAACCCGGCGTCCGCGTCGCCTCCCACTGGTTCATCGAATGCTCGATCAACTGGTTGGCGCGGTCACGTGTTCCGGCCAAGAACTTCGCGTAGTAGCGGAAGAGCACCTGGATGCTCTGCCCGGCCCTGCGCGCGCATTCCGCGGGGTCAACACCGGAGGCCAGCCAGAACGAGATGCCAGCATGGCGTAGGTCATAGGGCCGCTTTGCGAGGTTCAACGCGTGTTCGTCCACCGTGAGGACGGCCTCTCTGGCACAGTCCCACGTGATGTTGTAGGCGGAAGTGTCGACGTATTTACCTGCCGCGTTTTGGAAGATCCGACCGTCCGGAGCCACACCGAAGCAGGCAACGTGATCGCGGAGCATCCGGACAAGGACGGGCGGGATGGGGACAGGGCTCGTGGCCTTTGCCGCGCGACGCTTCAATGAGTGAATCTCATGGACAGCGCCATCGTCCGTCCAGTCCTTTCCCGCTGTGACAACCCCGCCGTGAAGGTTGAGTAGCCCCCAGCCGGTTACGGGAAGGCGGCACTGGGACTTCTTGAGATGGATCACCTCCGCCGGACGCATTGCGGCGTAGTACATGCAGCCGAAGAAGGCGTACAGGTGAGCTCCTCGTCCCGCCCGCTTCGACGTACCGGTGCTCGTCTCCCCCTCTCGTAAATCGTTCCTGCGGACGCTCACCGGCAGCAGTCTTTCCGCCATCGGTCCGGCCACTCTGGCGGCGGAACTGTATGCCGCGCGCAGCGGGGCGGACTTCATTCGCACCCACGACGTCGGCGCCCTCCGCGATGCGCTCACGGTTTTCGAAGCCCTGGAATCGGCAAAGGAGGGGGGTTGGTGATGCGGCGGTGAGCGTGCCGGCTCCTGCCTGTGTGCTACCGAACCGCCGGCACCTCTCGCTGATCCGGTCCCGCGTAGGAGGCGAGGGGCCGGATCAGCGCGTTGTGGGCAAGCTGTTCGGTGATGTGAGCCGTCCAGCCGGTGATGCGGCTCATCACGAAGACCGGCGTGAAGGCGGGGATGTCGAAGCCCATCAGGTGGTAGGCGAGCCCGGCCGGGTAGTCCAGGTTGGGGTGGATGCCCTTACGGGTGAGCATGGCGTGCCGCAGCGCGGCGTGCAGGGTGGCCAGCCGGGTCACCTCCGGATCTGTGGCACGGGCCACCAGTCGGTCCAGGGCATCCTGCATGATCGGGACGCGGAAGTCGCCATGCTTGTAGACCCGGTGCCTCCTGCGCGCTGAGTTCGTCCACGAAGCCGAGCCCGACGATGTCCAATGGACGATCGGCGCGTACGAGAGCCCGGTCGGCGAGCGCCTGTGGCATGCCACCGCGACCACCACGGTGCCGGTGGAGATCATGCGCGTGCTCCTCGACAGCCTCGCCTCCGGTGACGCGCCTCAGATCGCGGCAGGAAGCCAGGTCTCGGAGGCGGCCATCGGCGAGGCCACACGCCCCCTGGCCGACGCGGGCTGGGAGCACACCGCCGACGGCCGCTGGATCCGCTGGCAGGCACCGGGAGATCACCCCGCCGGCGTCCAGTTCGACGCCTTCGCCGCGCAGGCCCATCCCAGCACTCTGCCCGCGTGGACGTTCTGGGCCGGCGGCGACTCCGAGACCCCCAGGTGGGCACTCCACTTCTCACCGCACGCGGCGTCCTCGGTACTGCAGGACGTGGCCTTCGAGGTGGCACACGGGCTCACGCAGAGCCCGGTTACGGCCCGTTCCAGGGGCCCGCACACCATGAGTCGTACCGACACCCACGCGTCGTTTCGGCAAGGGGACCGTGACCCGTTACAGCAGCCTCGTGCTCATCGGATCGTGTGAACCGCGTTGCGGCAAGCCGCGATCGTGTCGTCGAGGGTGGCGTGAACACGTAGGCCCGGACGCGCATGGCTGAGCTGCGCCACGACGTTTGTGCGGCGCACGTCATCAACGTCAGCGCCGACGATGAGGTCCGCGTCCTGGTCAGCGGCTGCCATACCCAACTCGTACAAGGCAATGGGCTGGTGGCTGGTCGGAGACGCAGGGAACCAGAACAATCGAATTTCAGCGCGACGCAGGTGTCGGTACTCCCAACTCACGTGATCTTGCTCGGCGTTCGGGTTGAAGCGCGCGAGTTCGCGGATTCTTGGATGCGGTCACGCTCCAACCCACGCATCGATTGGAGCTTTGAAAGGACCTGTGCGCGAGTTCGCCGCTCTAGCACTCGGACAGATTCGATCGTACGAGTCAAGGGTGACGGCCACTCGTTCGGCCGGTCAGGGCCCTTTCGCGCTGTCAGACTCCCGGGAGGGAACGCGCCGGTGGGGCGTGGGCGAGGCGGGAGCGGCGAGGCAGGGTGGGCGTGACCGAGCGCGGTACGGCCGGTGGTGCCGCTCCGGACGGGGCGGGGCCGGGCGTGACGGACCACGGCGTGCCGCGCGCACGCGCGGTGACGGAGGACCGGCCGGGCGGGCGACAGTGCGGTGGCGGACCCGGCGGGCAGCGGCGGGACGAGGGGGCGGCGCGTGCGGGGCCGCGGCACGTGGCCTGCGTGATGGACGGCAACGGCCGTTGGGCGCAGCGGCGTTCGCTTCCCCGTACGGCGGGTCATCGGGCCGCGGAGACCGCCATCATCGACGTCATCGAGGCGGCCCGGGCCGTCGGCGTGGAGTGGCTCAGCCTGTACGCCTTCTCCACCGAGAACTGGAACCGTCCTGGCACCGAGGTCGAATTCCTGATGCGTCTGGTGCGGCGGGTTGTGCGCAAGCATGCGCCGCTGCTGCTCGCGCGCGGCATCCGCTGCCGCTTCCTCGGGGTCGCCGACCCGCGCATCCCCCGTGAACTGGCCCAGGACTTCGACGACTTGGCGGCGCTGACCGCCGACAACCGGGGGATGACGCTGACCGTCGCCTTCGACCACGGCGGGCGCCGGGACATCGTCGAGGCCGCAAGGTCGCTGATCCGCAGCAAGACGCCCGCCGACGAGGTGACCGAGCGGCTCTTCGCGGACCACCTGCCTTTCCCCGACACCCCCGATGTGGATCTGGTCATCCGCACCTCCGGTGAGCAGCGCATCTCCAACTTCATGCTCTGGCAGGTCGCCTACGCCGAGTGGGTCTTCCCCGAGGTGCTCTGGCCGGACTTCCGGGGTCCCGACTTCCTCGCCTGCCTGCACACCTACCGGCGCCGCGACCGCCGCTTCGGCGGCGTGCCCGCCCGGACGAACGGAGACCCATCATGACCACCGAAACCACGGGAACGGCCGACGAGGCATCCCTGTTCGGCCCGAAATCGCAGTTCAGCGCCTTCTTCGACGACCCGCGCTGGGCCCTGGCCGTGATCCGCGCCACCGTACTGGAGGCCGCTCACCCGCAGATCGGCGCCGCCCTCGTCGACAACTCCACCTTCGTCGCCCACCCCTGGCGCCGACTGCGCAACACCTTCCTCAGCATGCGGCGCATGTTCGGCACCGACCCGGCGGTACGCGAACGGGAGGCCGCCCGACTCAACCGGCTGCACGCCCGCATGAGCGGCTCCGACTCCCGCGGCCGCGCCTACGACGCGATGGACCGCGCGACCCGCGCCTGGGTGGTCGCCACCCTCTTCGAGAGCGCCGTCACCATGTGCCGGCTGAGCGGCCAGCCGCTCGACCAGGACACGATGGAGCGGATGTACGCCGAGTACCGCGCGTTCCTCGCCGCGCTCGACGGCGACGCCGCAGAACTCCCCGAGGACCTGAACGACTTCTGGCGATATTTCGACCGGGTCGTCGAAAACGAGCTGGAGAACACCGAGGCGGCCCGCGTCATCCTCTACCGGCTCTTCGATCACCTGCCCGCCCCTGCGCTGCTCGACGGCGCGCCGACACTGTGGGCGGCCGGCCGCGCTGTCGCCGGTCCGCTCCTCGGCGCGATCACCGTCGCCTCGCTCCCCGAGCCCTACCGGCGCCGGGCCGGCCTGCCCGAGATGCCCGGCGCCCCAACGCTCATGCAGGGCGCCTACCTCGCCGCCGGGCTCGCCCGATTCCTGCCCGAGGGCTGGATCAACGCCGAGAGCATCATCGAAGCCCTCTCACTCTCGCCCGACAGCGACGACCCCCGCGCCCGCACCGTAACCGCCCTGCGCGCCCGCATGAAGCGGGCATCGGCCCTGCTCCGCCTCCTCACACCACTGAGCGGCGACACCAACCCCGACCCGGCACCTTCGGCGGGCACAGAAGAGAACCGACGCTCGGCGGAGGAGTTCTTCCGCCGAGTGCTGGACCAGACCGGCGACGGCCACCTCGACTGGCCAGACCTCGCCGCCATGGCACGCGAACTCTCCACCCGCCTCGACCTGGACGAACCCGAGGAGGCCCGGCTCTACGACGCCTTCGCCGCCTGGTGGCGCGAGCTCCAGGCCGCCCTCGACACGGACGGCGACGGCCGCGTCAGCGCCGAGGAGTACGCCACCGCCGTCCCCTCCCTCGCCGGACCCGCGCTCATCCGCGTTGCCGAGGTCCTCTTCGACGCCACCGACAAGGACGGCAACGGGAGCATCGACGCAGACGAGTACCGAACCCTCTTCCGCACCGCCTTCCACCGCGACCTCACCACCACCACCGCCGGCGCCTACGGCCGGAGCGCCTTCGTGGGCGACTTCCTCTCCTTCATGGCGGGCCGCCGCACGGGCACCCCGTACGACCCCCTCCTCGCCGACGCCTAACGAGCTCGTGCATGGGTTGGCGGCCACGGCTGCACGCTCCTGCACCTACGTCCCTTCTTGCGACTCAGGTACCGGCGAAACGCCCCTCGAGGGGTCATGCTGACCGCCGGATGGTCGAGGTCGAGGGCCGTGCGCTGGCTGACAAGCAGGTGGGGATGAGAACTCGCCTCGACAACGCCCCACAGGGCGCTCTGGTAACGCCACATGGGGGTCGGCAGCCAGCGGCGTGTGCAGCTCACCGAGACATTTTGGCGGTGCGTTCAGGGTGGGCGGCACTGACGTACCGCATGGCGGTCTGCTCGGTGATGCCGAACAGACGCATCAGTCTGAGGGGATCAGCGCTCTCGGCTGCTTCGTTGAGGATGCGGTCCTGATGCAGACCGCTCAACGTCAGTCCACGAGGCAGGGCTCCGCTCAGCAAGCCCATGCTGACGGGCGGATGGTCGGGCTCGACTGCGGTCTTCTGGCTGACCAGCAGATGGGGGTTGGCCGAGGCCGGCCAGCGCTGGTGGCGGTAGGTCGTCCAGTCGGCGGCAAGTTGGTGGGTGAGCTCCACTAGTGCAGCGGGAAGTCCACACGTCGCGGGTTGAGCACAACCACATCGAGATCATCGAGCGCGGCCGTCGTGGCCTTCTGCCAGTCGGGGCAATCGCTAATGCCGCCAGCCAAGAACCCACACGGACCGGGGCCGTCGAACTCTTCGGGCGCTTCGACGTAGCCGCCATCCGACGCGCACCGCCGTTGAAACCGCTGGACAACACAGACTGCGGCCAACCTTCCCGGTCAGAGCTCTTCCCCGCGTGCGCCGACACCTGGGCACCGGGGCAAGGCTTCGGCGTAGTCGCATGGCGTCCGATTTGTGGCTAAGTGAGGTCGACTTCAGCAAGATCGAAAACCTTCGCATCGCGCCATGCCGCGGGAGGGGGCGGCGACATCCCGCCATGGTGCGACACCGCCACCCGCCCTCCGACCCAGCCCTTGTTTCACCTATCGAGATTCGATAGATTCCCATCGTAGATCGATGGAAGGATGGGTCATGGGGAAGCTGACAGTGCGCGCGCTGCGCGCCGTGCTCGTGGTGGTGCTCACCGGCACCGTGTTCGTACAGGCATTGATGGTGTGGGCGTTGGTCAGCGGGAGCGACCCTGAGGACGGGTCGCTCCCGCTGACCCCGCTGCGCGTGATCACGATCCTGGGCATCGGGACGGCCCAGGTCGCCCTGGTCTGTGTATGGCGACTGGTAACGATGGTGCGACGCGGAACCGTGTTCTCCCACGCCGCCTTCCGGTACGTGGACGTCATCATCGGCGCGATCGTTGCAGCTGCTCTCGTGTGGTTCGCGGTCACGGCCCTGAATGCGCCCGGCCAGCGGGACGACCCGGGCGTCACCCTCATCATGGGCGGGATTGGCCTGGCCATCCTGGGAGTCGCGCTCATCGTGCTCGTACTGCGGATGCTGCTCGCCCAAGCCGTCGCCCGCGACGTCGAAGCGGCGCAGATGCAGGCCGAGTTGGACGAGGTGATCTGATGCCGATCGCCGTCGACATCGACGTGATGCTGGCCAGGCGGAAGATGTCCGTGGGCGAACTCGCAGACCGCGTAGGGATCACGCCCGCCAACCTGGCGGTACTCAAGAACGGCCGCGCCAAAGCGGTGCGCTTTGCGACGCTCGCCGCGCTCTGCGAGGTACTCAAGTGCCAGCCAGGCGACCTGCTGCGCTGGGAGGCCGAGGACACCGCGGGCGAATGAACCGTGCCTGCCGACGCGTCATCGCCGATCCCGCTTGCCTTTGACCAACTCCGCGAGCATCCCGGGGCTGTACCCGGGGAGATCCCGGGCCTGCTGGAGTGTCTGGCCGAGGTGCCCGACCCTCGCGATCCGCGCGGCGTACGGCACGCGCTGGTCGTCATGCTTGCGCTGACCGCGTGCGCGGTTCTGGCCGGAGCAACCTCCCTGCCGGCGGTGGGTGAGTGGATCACCGACGCCCCCGCCGTCCGTCCTAGGGCGTCTCGGCGTACGGCCCGATCCGCTGTCCCCGAAACGGTGCCTGCCGGCGGAGGCGACGGTGCGTCGGCTGCTGGGCCGCATCGACGGCGACGCGCTGGACCGGGCGGTGGGCCGCTGGCTGGCCGACCGGCGCGCTGGGGCCGACGGCCGGCTGCACGCAATGGCGGTCGACGGCAAGACCCTGCGCGGAGCGGCCAGGGCCACGGGCCGCAAGATTCATCTGCTCGCCGCCTGCGACCATCTCTCCGGCCTGGTCCTGGCCCAACTCGACGTTGGCGAGAAGACCAACAGGGCACGTGCGGGTGGGCCAGCAGAGAAGCATCGGCGGTACTTGCGTCTCCTCCGGGGAGGGACCCGCCGATGCTTCCGGATCTGGCTGAACATGATTCGGGATGACGCGATTCTCGTGGCCTTCGGGGCAACGCGCCAGCACCGGCGTGTGCGTGTTGACGTAGTCGCCGAGAATCGTTCCGCCCGGCTCGGTGACGCGCTGCCGGTACTGCGGCTCGGAGAGCCCGCGAATCCTGTCGGAGCAGGTGGCGCAGATTCCGCCGCCCGTGCTGATGTAGCTGGGCCAGGGACCGCACAGGGCAGCCCTACCAACTGCCGCTGACACCGCTCGCACAACAGTTCCAGCGGGCCATCAGCCGTGTCCGCCCAGCACGATCTTCCACACTCGGGTCGCCACCTGGAGGTTGAGCCGGTCCTCGACGTTCGCGAGGTCGTTGCCGCTGATGTCGCGGATGCGCTGGAGCCGATAGCGCAGCGTGCTGCGGTGGATCGCGAGGGATTCGGCGGTCTCGTCGTAGTTGCCGCCGCAGTCGAAGTACCGGGACAGGGTCTCCACCATGGTCGCGTGGTGCAGGGAGTCGTAGTCGATGAGCTGCCCGAGCCACTCGTGGACGAACGTCTCTAGTTCCCGGTAATCGTTGCCAGGTCCCAGGATGCGGTAGAGGCCAAGCTCGTCGAAGAACGTCGTGCCGTAGCGCTCGCGGGAGTAGCGGCGCACTTCCAGGGCGCGCTGCGCCTCCTGGTAGCGGTGGGGGATGTCGTCCAGGGAGTCGCAAGGGGCGCTCACCCCGATCGTCCCGGACCGTGTCCCGGTCTCCCGGGCGAGCGCCTCGTACAGCGCGCGGGCGTGCGGCCTGTCGTCGGCGACCAGGACCACGTGGTCGGAACGTCGGGTCAGCAGCGAGCGCATGCCCACGGCAGAGGCCGCCCGGCCCACGGTCTGCGCGAAGGAATCGTCCGCAGTCCGGTTCGACCACTGCACCACGACGACGTAGTGGCTGCGGTGCAGGTCGTGTCCGACTGCCTCGGACCGGGCGTAGGCGCTCGCCTCGTCCGTCCCTGCCAGGAGGTCGTCGACCAGCTCGCGGTGCAGCCTCAGCTCCACTTCGGCCAGATTGCGCAGGTGCGTCAGCTCCGGGGCGAGTGACGTGGCGGCGTGTTCCAGCGCGAGCACGGTGTGCTCGTCGGCCTCGTCCCGGGCATCGACCAGGGCCAGCACGCCCAGGATCTCGCCGTGCGGGCGGACCAGGGTGATCAGCCGGTCCTTTATCCGCACCGGCCCGGCCTGACGGGCGACGGCGTGCAGCATTTCATCCTGGCCCACGGGGTCCGGTTCGGGATAGGGGTCGGGGCGGCTGGGGCCGGTCCAGGACCTCAGCCGACCGAAGCGGTCCTCGACCAGCGCGGGGAGTCCAGTGAGCCTGTGCAGTGCGCGGGTGATGGCTTCCTCGCCGCCGCTCGAGGCAGCGACGTCGGCCATGAGCGCGTGAACGGCTCGCTGGTACCCCAGCTCAGCCACGACGGAGATCAGCTGCCGCTGGAGGGCTGCGCGTTCGTCCCTCAGTCGGTGCAGTTCCAGCGCGTCCTCGCGTTGGCGGCGGTGTGCGAAGGCGACTGACAGTGCAGCAGCGGTGTGCCGGACGAGCGTGGCGAGCAGGGATCGCTCGGCCTCGGTGGGTCGGGAGCGGGACGTCACCACGAGGTAGCCGTGGAGTCTCTCAAGTCCGCGTAGCCCCAGGGCCCAGCCCCAGGGCCGGCCGGGTACGGTCACAGGGCCGTCTTGCCCGTTCAGCTCCCGCACTCTACGGTCCACGGCCGAGGCACGGATCTGCCCGTCCCGCGGCCTGGGGACCAGCTCGCCGTCCACCCTGAGGTATCCGGCCTCGGCGCTGTATGGCCCTGCGGCGGCTATGTGGTCCATGGCCAGGCGCAGGATCTCGCCTTCGTCCCGAGTGTCGAACAGGGCGCGGGAGAGCGCCATCAGTTCGTGGGGGGCATGGTCGGCTGGGGTTGGAACGGGTGGGCGGGGCCCTCTCCGCGCGGCCGGGGGGTGTCGCCCGGCGCTGCCCCGCGGAAGGCTGCCCTCCCGGTCGGAGCGGCGGCGGTACAGGTCGTGCGCCCGGTTGCCGGCCATGGGATCACTCCGTTCTCCCCGAGCCTACAGGCGAGCGGTGGTACCCGCTCTCGGGCCGGCTCATCCGAGATGTTCGGATTCTTCCTCTAGTACTCGTGGGGCGACCGGACCCGTGCATTTCTGACTCGCCAGGCGCAGGCGTGGAGCCACTCGGCTCGCCACCCTGGGGAGTGTTCGAAACCGTCCGTGCGCACCGGCAGGAAGGACTGGGCGATGACCGAGCAGCATCGCAGGCCGGTTGCCTCGTACAAGACGTACCGGGAAGCCGAACGCGCCGTTGACCACCTCTCTGACCAGGGTTTTCCGTTGGAGAGGGCGGCGATCATCGGCCAGGACGTGCGCCTGGTCGAGCAGGTGATCGGCCGGATGAACTACGGCAGGGCCGCCCTTCACGGAGCGGCGAGCGGTGCGCTCCCCGGTGTCCTGATCGGCTGGCTCTTCGGCCTTGTGAACTGGCTCGACCCCGTCGTCTCCGCCCTGCTCCTCGCCCTGTACGGGCTGATCTTCGGAGCGATCGTCGGCGCGCTGTTCGGCATGCTGCTGCACGCCCTGCCGGGCGGTGGCCGGGATTTCGCCTCGCTCCGCTCGATGCAGCCGAGCCGGTACGAGGTCGTCGTGGACGAGGTGGTCGCCGACGAGGCTGTACGGCTGATCGGCGGGCTGCTGACCACCGGCATCCCACCCGTACCTGAACGAACGTGATCCGGAGAGTCGGCGCAGGCCGCCGTACCGGGAGGAGTTCCTCATGGCCAAGGCAGTGGGCATCGACCTGGGCACCACCAACTCGGTGATCGCCGTGTGGGAGGGCGGCGAGCCGTCGGTCGTGCCCAACAGCGAGGGCAACCGCACGACACCGTCCGTGGTGGCCTTCACCGACACCGGCGAGCGCCTGGTGGGACAGCTGGCCCGGCGCCAGGCGATCCTCAACCCCAAGGGCACCATCTACTCGGCCAAGCGGTTCATCGGCCGGCATTTCGACGAGATCTCCGACGAGGCCAGGGCGGTGGCGTACGACGTCGTCGAGGGCGACGGCGGGGCGGCCCGCTTCAAGGTGCGCGACAAGCTGTACGCGCCTGAGGAGATCAGCGCACAGGTGCTGCGCAAACTCGCCGACGACGCGTCCAAGCAGCTCGGGGAGCGGGTCACGGAGGCGGTCATCACGGTGCCCGCCTACTTCAACGACGCTCAGCGCACCGCCACCAAGGACGCCGGACGGATCGCGGGACTGGAGGTGCTGCGGATCATCAACGAGCCGACGGCGGCCGCCCTCGCGTACGGCATGGACAAGAAGCAGCACGAGACCGTCCTCGTCTTCGACCTGGGTGGCGGCACCTTCGACGTGAGCATCCTCGACGTCGGCGACGGCGTGGTGGAGGTGCGCTCCACCGCCGGCGACAGCCACCTGGGTGGCGACGACTTCGACCGGCGTCTGGTGGATTACCTCGCGGACGACTTCCAGAAGGAGAACAGCATCGACCTGCGCAAGGACCCGCAGGCACTGCAGCGACTTTTCGAGGCGGCGGAGAAGGCCAAGACCGAGCTCAGTTCGGTGACGCAGACGCAGGTCAGCCTGCCGTTCATCACCGCCGACGCCTCGGGCCCCAAGCACCTCACCGACTCGATCATGCGGTCCACGTTCGAGCAGATCACCGGCGACCTGGTGGAGCGTTGCCTGGGACCGGTCCAGCAGGCAATGGCCGACGCCAAGGTCGGCGAGAGCGACATCGACGAGGTCATCCTCGTAGGCGGCTCCACACGTATCCCGGCGGTCCAGGCCCTGGTCCGCCGGCTGACCGGCGGCAAGGCACCCAACATGAGCGTCAACCCCGATGAGGTCGTGGCCCTGGGCGCCGCAATCCAGGCCGGGGTGCTCAAGGGCGAGGTCAAGGACGTCCTGCTGCTCGACGTCACACCCTTGTCGCTGGGCGTCGAGACGCGCGGCGGAGTGATGACGAAGATCATCGAGCGGAACACCACCATCCCGGTGCGCCGCAGCGAGACCTTCTCCACCGCCGAGGACAACCAGCCGGCCGTCGATGTGGTGGTCCTCCAGGGCGAGCGCGAGAGGGCCGCCGACAACCGGGTGCTCGGCCGGTTCCAGCTCACCGACATCCGGCCGGCGCCGCGGGGCGAACCACAGATCGAGGTCACCTTCGACATCGACGCCAACGGCATCCTCAACGTCAGGGCCCGCGACCGGGACACCGGCAAGGAACAGGGCATCACCATCAGCGAGAGCTCCAACCTGGACCGCAGTGAGGTCGAACGCATGGTCCAGGAGGCCGAGCGCAACCGGGGCCAGGACCAGGCACTCCGCGAGGCCGTCGACGCCCGCAATGAGCTCGACGCCGTCGCGTACCAGGTCGAGAAGCGCCTCGCCGAACTGGGCGACGCAGCGCCCGCGCACGAGAAGGCACGCGCCGAGATGCTCGTGTCCGACGCCCGGGCGGCGGTCAAGGAAGAGGCGGGCGTGGAGCGCGTACGGCCCCTGACCTCCGAACTCCAGCAGGTGCTCGCCGGGCTGGTGGCCCATCAGGGCGCCGCCGCCACGGGCGGTCCCGGCCAGGACGCCGCCACCGGTGGTCCCACCAGTGGCGGTGGCGGTGGCGACGATGTCATCGACGCCGAGTTCGACAAGGACTGAGGCGCGCCATGCCCAGCCACCCCCAGGAACCCGACCGGGCCGGGTCGGATCCGGTCGAACCGGTCCCGGAAGGCGCCGTACGCCCTCCTCGCGGGGATTTGCCGCAACCGGGCCCGCCGACCCGGCCGGAAGCGGCGAACGGCGAACCGGGACCCGACGCCGCCGGCCCCGCGCTTGGCGAGGACGAGTACACGACCGCGATCCAGGAACTGGAGGACCGCTGGCGGCGCGCGCTCGCCGACCTCGACAACCTTCGCAAGCGTCACGCCAGGGAACTGGAGCGCGAACGGGCGGTCGAGCGGTCCCGCACGGCGGCCGCCTTCCTGCCCGTCCTCGACAACCTCGAACTCGCCCTGTCCCACGCCGGGGCCGATCCGAACGCGATCGTGGAGGGCGTCCGGGCCGTACGCGACCAGGCGGTGAACGTCCTCGAACTGCTCGGCTACCCGCGGCGGGCGGAGACCGGCGTCGCCTTCGACCCGGCCCGGCACGAGGTGGTCGGCGTCGTCCAGGACCCCGACGTCGAGCCGGGCACCGTCGTCGAGGTGCTGCGCCCTGGCTACGGGGACGGCGAGCGGCAGCTCAGGCCGGCCGCGGTGACCGTCGCGAAGCGGGAGTGACCGGCGATGGCACGGGACTACTACGAGGTGCTGGGCGTGTCGCGGAGCGCGAGCCAGGACGAGATCCAGCAGGCATATCGCAAACTCGCCCGCAGGCACCACCCCGACGTCAACAAGGACCCCGGGGCGGAGGAGCGTTTCAAGGACCTCAACGAGGCATACGGCGTCCTGTCCGATCCCAAGACCCGGGCCCGCTACGACCGCTTCGGCGAGGATTTCCGCAAGATCCCCGAGGACTTCGACGAACGGGTCGCGGCGGGCGCGGGCGGCGGCTTCCGCGGTCGGAGGACCGCGGGCACGGGCGGTCCTCGCGTCCGGTACGCCACCGGCTTCGGCGACGACTTCGGAGCGGAGGGCATCGACATCGAGGACCTACTCGGCTCCATGTTCGGAGCCGGCGCCGCCCGAGGCGGCGTCCCCGGAGCGGACCAGGAGGCCGAGCTGCCGCTCACCGTCGAGGAGGCGTACCGAGGCGGCCGTCGCACCGTCACACTCACCGGTCCCACCGGGCAGCCGCGGCGGTACGAGGTCGACGTGCCGCCGGGCGTCACCGACGGGCAGCGCATCCGGCTGGCGGGCGAGGGCGGCCGGGGCAGTGGGGACGCCCCCGCGGGCGACCTGTACCTGCGGGTGCTTATCCAGCCCCACCCCCGGTTCCGGCTGGACGGCCGCGACGTGCACGTCCAGGTACCGGTGGCCCCCTGGGAGGCGGCCCTGGGTGCGACCGTGCCGGTGCCCACCCCCGGTGGTGGCACGGCCAAGGTCACGGTGCCCGCGGGCTCGTCCAGCGGCCGGCGGCTGCGGCTGCGCGGCGAGGGCATGCCGAACCCGCGCGGCGCGAACGGCGACCTGTACGCCGAACTCCGCATCATGGTGCCGCCCACCCTCGGCGACCGGGAGCGCGAACTGTTCGAGGAGCTCGCCGCCACCTCCTCGTTCGACCCCAGGAGGACGCAATGAACGACCGACCCGCGGGAGCGGCAGGCATCGGCCGGGCCGGCGTGGGCGACCGTCCGGTACGAACGGGCGTCGACGTCACCGCCTCGACGGCTGTCCGGTACGCGCTCGTGCCCGCCCCCAGGCTCTCCCTGGACGCCGTGGCCCGTCGCTCGGGCCTCCACCCCGATCTGATCCGCCGGTTCGTCGCCCTCGGCCTGGTCGACGCCGAACGCGACGCCGCGGGGCACCTGGTGTTCGACCCCACGGCCCCGGCGGTTCTCGCCCGCATCCAGCGGCTGCGCTCCGGACTCTGCCTCAACTACGCATCCATCGGCCTGGTGCTCGACCTGCTCGACCGCATCAGCCTGCTCGAAGCCGCCCTGCGCGGCCGCGGCACGAGGAGTGAAACACCCCCATGGACATGAACCGTCTCACCCAGAAGTCCCAGGAAGCCCTCCAGGAGGCCCAGACCGCGGCCGTCCGCATGGGCCAGACCGAGGTCGACGGTGAACACCTGCTACTCGCACTTCTCGATCAGGAAGACGGTCTGATCCCGCGGTTGCTGCAACAGGCGGGCACCGAGCCGAAGGAACTGCGCGCGGCCGTGCGCGAGGAACTCTCCCGCCGCCCGAAGGTCACCGGCCCCGGCGCGGCACCCGGCCAGGTCTTCGTCACTCAGCGCCTCGCCCGCCTGCTCGATGCCGCCGAACGGGAGGCCAAACGCCTCAAGGACGAGTACGTGTCCGTGGAGCACCTCCTGCTCGCCCTGGCCGAGGAGGGCTCTTCAACCGCCGCCGGGCGACTGCTCAAACAGGCCGGCATCACCACGGGCTCGTTCCTGAGCGCGCTCACCCAGGTCCGCGGCAACCAGCGCGTCACCTCCGCCAACCCCGAAGTGGCCTACGAGGCTCTGGAGAAGTACGGCCGCGATCTCGTCGCCGAGGCCAGGGACGGCAGGCTCGACCCGGTCATCGGCCGGGACGCCGAGATCCGCCGCGTCACCCAGATCCTCAGCCGCAAGACCAAGAACAACCCCGTCCTCATCGGCGACCCCGGCGTCGGCAAGACCGCCATCGTCGAGGGCCTCGCCCAGCGCATCATCCGCGGCGATGTCCCCGAGGGCCTGCGCGACAAGACGGTGTTCGCCCTCGACATGGGCTCCCTGGTCGCCGGCGCCAAGTACCGCGGCGAGTTCGAGGAACGCCTCAAGGCCGTGCTGTCCGAGGTGAAGGCCGCCCAGGGGCGCATCCTGCTCTTCGTCGACGAACTCCACACCGTCGTCGGCGCGGGCGCCGCCGAAGGGGCCATGGACGCGGGCAACATGCTCAAGCCGATGCTCGCCCGCGGCGAACTCCACATGATCGGCGCCACCACCCTCGACGAGTACCGTAAGCACATCGAGAAGGACGCCGCTCTCGAACGCCGCTTCCAGCAGGTCCTGGTCGACGAGCCGAGCGTGGAGGACACCATCTCCATCCTGCGCGGACTGCGCGAACGCCTGGAGGTCTTCCACGGCGTGAAGATCCAGGACACCGCGCTGGTCTCCGCGGCCACCCTCAGCCACCGTTACATCACCGATCGATTCCTGCCCGACAAGGCCATCGACCTCGTCGACGAGGCGTGCGCCCGGCTGCGTACCGAGATCGACTCGATGCCCGCCGAACTCGACGAGATCACCCGCCGCGTCACCCGCCTGGAGATCGAGGAAGCGGCCCTCTCCAAGGAGACCGACCCCGCCAGCAAAACCCGCCTGGAGGAGCTGCGCAGGGAACTGGCCGACCTGCGCGGCGAGGCCGACGCCAAACACGCCCAGTGGGAGGCCGAACGGCAGGCGATCCGCCGCGTGCAGGAACTGCGCCAGGAACTGGAGCAGGTCCGCCACGAGGCGGAGGAGGCCGAACGCGCCTACGACCTCAACCGCGCCGCCGAACTCCGCTACGGCCGCCTCCAGGACCTGGAGCGCCGACTCGCCGCAGAGGAGGAGCAACTGGCCGCCAAACAGGGGCAGAACCGGCTGCTGCGCGAGGTCGTCACCGAGGAGGAGATCGCCGAGATCGTCGCCGCCTGGACCGGCATCCCCGTCGCCCGCCTCCAGGAGGGCGAACGCGAGAAACTGCTGCGCCTCGACGAGATCCTGCGCGAGCGCGTCATCGGCCAGGACGAGGCCGTCAAGCTCGTCGCCGACGCCATCATCCGCGCCCGCTCCGGCATCCGCGACCCTCGCCGCCCCATCGGCTCGTTCATCTTCCTCGGCCCCACCGGCGTCGGGAAGACCGAGCTGGCCAAGACCCTCGCCCGGACTCTGTTCGACTCCGAGGAGAACATGGTCCGCCTCGACATGAGCGAGTACCAGGAGCGGCACACCGTCAGCCGGCTCATGGGCGCACCGCCCGGATACGTCGGCTACGAGGAAGGCGGCCAGCTCACCGAGGCCGTACGCCGCAAGCCGTACTCGGTTGTGCTGTTCGACGAGATCGAGAAGGCGCACAGCGATGTCTTCAACACGCTGCTGCAGATCCTCGACGACGGCCGCATCACCGATGCTCAGGGCCGCACCGTCGACTTCCGCAACACCGTGATCATCATGACGTCCAACATCGGCTCCGAGCACCTCCTCGACGGCGCCACCGCCGAGGGTGAGATCAAGCCGGACGCCCGCGCCCTGGTGATGGGCGAGCTGCGCGGGCACTTCCGCCCGGAGTTCCTCAACCGCGTCGACGACATCGTGCTGTTCAAGCCGCTCGGTGAGCGGCAGATCGAGCGGATCGTGGAGCTGCAGTTCGACGAGCTGCGGCAGCGGCTCGCCGAACGCCGCATCACCGTCGAACTGACCGAGGCTGCCCGGGAGTTGATCGCCCACCAAGGCTACGACCCGGTCTACGGGGCCCGGCCGCTGCGGCGTTACATCTCCCACGAGGTCGAGACGCTGGTCGGACGCGCCCTGCTGCGCGGCGACGTCCAGGACGGCGCGACGGTGCGCGTCGACGCCGAGCACGCAGAGCTGGCGGTCACCTACGACCAGCCCGGGGACGTGAAGGGAGCGAGGGCGGCATGAGTACCGGGCAAGCCACCAACGTCACCTGCCCGCACTGCGGGCGCGCCAACCGGGTACCCGTGGCCGCCGAGGGCCGCCCCAGGTGCGGCAACTGCAAGCAGCCTCTGCCGTGGATGGCCGACGCGGGCGACGACGACTTCACCGAGGTCGTCGAGCAGGCCACCGTGCCCGTCGTCGTCGACCTGTGGGCCACCTGGTGCGGCCCCTGCCGCATGGTGAGCCCCGCGCTGGAGAAGGTCGCCGCCGATCTCGCGGGAACGATCAAGCTGGTCAAGGTCGACATCGACAAGAACCCGCGCCTGGCGCGGCGGTTCGAGGTCCAGGCGGTACCGACGCTGCTGGTCCTCGACAAAGGACAGACCATCGCCCGGCAGGCGGGTGCCGCACCTGCCCCTGCCCTGCGGCGGTGGGTGGAGCAGTCGATCGCGGGCCGCGAACCAGCCGGGAAAGGGTGATCGGCCATGACCGTACGGACCGACCCCCACCTCGCCCTCGTACGCCCCGTCACCCCGCGCGCCCCGGGGTGCGAGGAATGCCTGGCCACGCGTTCCCCCTGGGTCCACCTCAGGCTCTGCCTGACCTGCGGCCACGTCGGCTGCTGCGATTCCTCGCCGAACCGGCACGCCCGCCGTCACGCCGCCGCCGACGGCCATCCGATCGTGGCGTCGCTGGAGCCCGGCGAGGACTGGCGGTGGTGCTTCGTCCACGAGGCGTTCGTGTGATGCCCGGCGACGAGACGCGGCCGGGCGCAGCGCCTGTGCCGGACGAGGCGGAGGAGAGCGTCCCCTTCGAGACGCCCGACATCTACGGCGCCTATCCCCGCCTGCCGGACGACCAGATGGCCCGCCTGGCGCAGCATGGCCGGAGGCGCCCGGTTGACGCCGGTGACGTGCTGATCCGGGAGGGGGAGCGGTGCGAGACGTTCTACGTCGTCCTCAGTGGCTCGGTCGCCATCGTCGAGGGCTACGGCACACCCGGCGAACGCCTGCTGCGTGTGCACGGCCCTGGCCGCTTCATCGGCGAACTCGGCCTCCTGAACGGACAGGTGGCCTTCTACACCGCCGTGGTCAGGGACCCCGGCGAGATCCTCACCCTGTCCATGGATCAGCTGCGTGACCTGGTGACCCGGGACTCCACCCTTGGTGATGTGGTGCTGCGCGCCTGCCTGGGCCGCCGTGCCCTGCTCGTCGGGCAGGGCGCCGGTTTCCGCATCATCGGCTCGCGCTACTCGCCCGACACCCGGCGGCTGCGCGAGTTCGCCGCCCGCAACCGGCTGCCGCACCGCTGGATCGATCTGGAGACGGACGAGGAGGCCGAAGCGCTGCTGCGCCGCTTCGCGGTCGGTCCGGAGCAGACGCCGCTGGTGATCTGGCGGGACACGACCTTGCTGCGCAATCCGAGCAACGCCGAACTGGCCCGGTTCATCGGCCTGCCGCCCCTGCCGTCGGGCAACGGCCGCGGCGATCTCCTGATCGTCGGCTCCGGTCCGGCCGGTCTCGCCGCCGCGGTGAACGCCGCCTCGGAGGGCCTCGGCACGACCGTGGTCGAGGCGATGGCCACCGGCGGCCAGGCCGGGACGTCCTCCCGCATCGACAACTGCTTCGGCTTCCCCTCCGGCATCTCCGGCGCCGAACTCACCGAGCGCGGGGTGCTCCAGGCGGGCAAGTTCGGCGCCCGGATCAGCGTCCCGGCAGAGGCGGCCCGGCTCGAACCGCGGGACGGCCACTACGCCGTCAGGTTCGCCGACGGCAGCGAGATCACCGCCCGTACCGTCGTCCTGGCCACCGGCGCCCGCTACCGCCGCCTCCATGTGCCCGGCATCGAGCCGTTGGAGGGCGCGAGCGTCCACTACTCGGCGACCGTCTACGAGGCCCAGCAGTGCCGTACCGACCCGGTGGCGGTGGTCGGCGGCGGCAACTCCGCGGGCCAGGCCGTGCTCTTCCTGGCCGGGTACGCACCGCAGGTGTATCTGCTCGTCCGTGGGCCGAGCCTCGAGGCGCACATGTCCCGCTACCTGATCGATCAGATCGAGCGCCACCCGCGGGTGCGCGTGCTGCTGCACACCGAGATGACCGAGGCACTCGGCGACAAGGCGCTGGAGGCGGTCACCGTGGTCGATCACCGTACGGGCGAGCATCGCCACCTCGCGGTGCGGGCCCTGTTCGTCTTCACCGGCGCAGACCCTCACACCGAGTGGCTGTCCGGCGCGCTCGCCCTCGACGCGCGCGGCTACGTGCTCACCGGCGCGGATGCGCAGGCGTGCTCCGTTCCCGAACTGTGGCAGAGCCAGGGCCGCGACTGCCTGACGTTGGAGACCAGCCTGCCTGGCGTCTTCGCCGTCGGCGACGTCCGCAGCGGCTCGGTGAAGCGTGTGGCCTCCGCGGTCGGCGAAGGCGCGATGAGCATCCACTTCGTGCACCGCTACCTGGGCCACACGGCCGCGCACGGCGGCACCGACAGCTCACCGCACACCCGTCCGAAGGAGTCCGCTTGGCTCGCATGACACCCAGCGGGCGACGAGATCACGAGAAGGAGGCGATGGGAATGACCATGCCCGTCCGGCGCCACGGCTGCGCTCTCCGGCTCTTGCGGTCACGGATCAGGGGGCTGCCACTCGAACATCAAGATCGTGGCGTCGTCGCTGAGTTTGTTGTGCCGATGCTCGAGGATGGCATGGATGAGCAGGCGCAGCACTTCCGGGGCGCTCTGCCCCGCTGCGGTCGACCGGATGATGTAGTCGGTGAAGCGCTCCAGGCCGAACTCTTCGCCTGCATCATCGCGTGACTCCACGACGCCGTCTGAGTAGAGCAGTATTCGGTCACCGGGTTCGAGGCTGACGTCGTGCACCTGACGGGCGGTCCCGGCGAGACTGGCGGGCAGACCCAAAGGAGGCTCAGGTGGCCGCTCCAAGACCTTATGGAGCAGGCGGTGGCGACGGATGAGCAACGGAGGCGGGTGGCCGCAGTTGCACCAGCGCAGCACACCGGTGGGCATGTGCAACTGGGTGAAGACACCCGTGCAGAACTGCTCCGGAAGCCACTTCGCCAGCGCCTCGTCCACGGTGCCCACGAGTTCGCGCAGGTCTGCCCCGCTGCGCCGGGCGTTACGGCAGCCTGCCATGGCGACAGAGGTGGCAAGTCCGGACGCCAGGTTGTGCCCCATGCCGTCAAGGATTGTGGCGTGCAGAACGTCCTCGGTGAACGCATGGTCGAAAGCATCGCCGCCCAGTTCGTACGCAGGCTCCAGAACCGCCGTCGAAACGACCCGCCCGGTGCCGATCGACCGGGGAGGGAGAAAAGCCCTCACCATCTCCGTGGGCAGGTGCATCGGCCTGGTGCGCATGCGCTGTGCGATGGTGTCGCTGTAGGTGCGCTTGGATGTGATGATCAGTGCGAGGAGCAGCGCCGTCGTTCGACAGCGCCGTAGCTTGAGCCCGTCCAGGGTACTCATGTTCAACTCCACGACACCCAGCCGCTCCGCCCCGTCGGCCAGGGGTAGCCATACGTTCAGCCCGCCGGAGGGGCCTTCTTCCACTCGGAGAGAGTCGGTGCGGTAGGCCCATCCGGCCAGCGAAGTGTCGAGCTCCAGTTCCGGCTCGCCTTCAACAAGCGGCACCAGCAGTCTTTGCTGGATGTCGACCAGATAGACAGCGGCCCTGCCCAGACCCATGGCCTCGGCATACCGGTTCAGGACCACGGGCAGTTCCGCAGGTGATGCCGGCTGGGCTGCTCTGACCAGTTCCTCCAGCAGCCGCTCCCCGGACCCGACGGACACGTTCCTGTCCATGCCTTCGATGATCCCTGCGAGGTCGAGCCGCCACAATCTGAGCTCTCCGAACCCGAGATGTGGGCCGATCAGCCTGGGGTGCTGGGGCTTGCCCTTGCGGATTGGTCGGGCTTCGGGATCGGCTTACGACACCAGCCGGTCGGGATCGTGCGGATCCCCGCAAGCCGCACAGCGGTCTGCTCCAGCAGCCGGCGGGTGCCCGCCGCGGTCTCGGCCAGCTCGCCGACCAGGTGCGTCAGCCGCCCCAAGGGCTGTTTGCCCAGCGCGCGTCGGGCGTTGCGCTCCACCGCAGGACGAGTTCGACGTGGACGCGGCGCTGCAGCGCGGGCTCTGGACCGCCTGGCGCTGCTGGCGGAGGTCACGACCGCTCTTGGCAGCACCCTGGACGTGGACCAGGCCCTGCGGCGGCCAGCAGGATCGTTGCGGCAGCCGAGGAAGCAGAGCACGCTGACGCTGTTTGGCCGTGGCCTGCACCGCCTGGTCCGGTCGCCACTCACAGCAGGAGGTCGAAGACGGCTCGGGCGTCGTCCCAGTGCTGAGTCTGGGGGTTCTTCAGGTCGGGGTGGAGGATCTTGAAGCTCTGGGCAAGGGCCAGGCTGAGTCCGCCGATGATGTCCGGATAGGCCGCCTCGGTCTCCTCGTCGGGCGTGCGGTCCAGAGCGGGGTGGGTGGCGAGCTGTTCCAGGATCGGCTTGAGTTCTACTTCCTGATCGATCTTCCGGAAGTGGTGAATGCTCTCCTGCAGGCCTTTCGTGATCGGTAGGTCACAGGTCCGGATGATGTCGCGCCCGTTGGCCTTGGCAGTGGCCTGGGCGACGGTCAGCAGATCGTAGAGCTTGGCGTCGACGAAGTCGCTGTAGCGTTTGAGATCGTTCTTGTCGACGTCCAGCCCCGCGGCCGCGCGGAAGAACCTTTCGAACCTGGCGATGGACATCACGGTCATGACGGCAACCTCCGGCTGCGGGCGCCGGGGTGGTTCCCGGCCCCTGGGCTTCCCATTCAGCCTGGCCGACGGGACGCGGGAACGCATGCGCATTTCGGGCCCAATTAGCCTCCCTGTATTGCCCTGCCAGGCCCAGGTGTTCGACTGCCCGGGTAGTCGGACGGGCGTGCGGATCGACAGCAGGGTGAACACCGCGTCGCGGAGCGGCCCCACGTAAAGGGTGACCCTCCAGATGTCGCTTCTCATGAGGCCGAACGCCGCAGTGGCGAACACGCCAGGGAGGCGCTCGGGAGAGGCCGGTGAACAGCAGCCAGGGCCGGTTGACGCGGACCAGCCTGCCTAGCAGCCGCAACCGACCGCGGACGCCGGGCAGGACGTAGTGCGGTGCCTCGCTGGTGTACTGGATCCTCCCGGGTGGCAGGGCGTTGCCGGACTCCGGGATCAGCGCTCCGATCACGCCGAGGGCCGCTCCCCTCAGCCGGTGGGCGACACGCATCAGGCTGAGCATGGGCAGCGACAGCAGCGCGATGTGCTCCGGCGGGCTGATCATGGCGATGACGGGGCGGGTGTTGTCCCGGTAGGGCAGGTCCGTCACCCTTCTTCAGTCGCTTCGCGACCTCCGTCGGCCACCCCGGATCGGCCACGAGGACGACGTCGAGCCGCGGCCGCTGGGGCTGAACAGGCGGCGCTGGGGGTGCGGTCATCGATTGCCCTGTACGCGAGGGTGCCGGTTTGTGGGTGTAGGTCGGCCCGGGGTCGCGCGGCCGACGCGACCCGGCAGAACGTTCCGGCTAGGCTCACATCCGTGACGTGGCTGCGGGCCTTCGGGGAGGTCGTGCGATCCGGGCTCACGATCGAGGAGACGCGGCTGGAGCCCCTGCTCGCGCTGCGCACGGCCGCTGGGGTGGCAATCGTCATCGGGCCGGCGCTGTGGCTGGTCTCCCCTGCGTACGCCGCGTCCGCCGCCCTCGGTGCCTACTCCGCGGGTGGGGCCACCTTCCAGCGCACCTGGCGTCCACGCAAGGTGATCGCGCTCGGCGCGGGCGCGGGTTTGGCGCTCAGCACCTTCGTGGGCTACCTGGCGGCGGGACGACTCGTGACGTTCCTCCCACTGCTGGCCGTATGGGCCTTTGTCGCGGGGATGGCGTGGGCCGTCGGATCGACCGCTGGGATCGTCGCAGCGACGACCGTCGGTAGCATGCTGGTGACCATCACCCTGCCCACTAGCGTCGGGCGAGCCCTGGAGCACGCCGGCGTCATCGCGCTCGGAGGCGTGGCGCAGGCCGTGCTGATCTTGCTGTTCCCGATCCGCCGTTGGGGGGCGCATCGTGACGCGCTCGCCGACGCCCTGGCCGCCGTGGCGGACTACGCCCGCCGGCTGCGGCACGACCCGACCGCCCCGTTCGACCCGGAGCCGTTGATGACAGCCCGGGACGCGGCCGCCGTGACGCCATCACAGGCCCGCACCCGCCCCCCCGTCCTCCACGGCCCCCGGGGCCTCGCCGAGCGCATTCGGCCGGTCGTCGCCGCGCTCGCCGACCCGGACGTCGGCGCCCCGGCGGAGGGACCAGCGCGGGACCGCGCGCGGGAGTTGCTCGACGCAGCCGCCGACGTCCTGGACGCGGCCGCCCGTTCGATCCGCCGCGGCACTCCCGCCGAGGTGCCGCCCAGGAGCACGGACGTCCTGCGCGTCGACGACGAGCACGAGGTGCTGGAGGGCCCCGCCCGGCAGGCCGCCGAGCGGCTCGTGGAACTGCTCGGCGAGGCGTTGGAGATCGCCGAGAGCGGCGGCGCACGCGGGAAGACGCCCACGCCGCCCGGCCCCGCGGGCGCCCAGTTCCTGGTGCGCCCGACAATGCTCCGGCTGGTCCCGGTCGTCGTCCGGGCGGTCCGCCGTGAGCTCCGTGGGGACTCGCCCGTGTTCCGGCACGCCGTCCGCCTGGCGACGGTGGCCACGCTCGGCTATCTGATTGCCGCCCGGCTCCCCCTGGGCCACGGCTACTGGGCGCCCATCACCTCGGTGATGGTGATGCGGCCGGACTTCCACCGGACGTACGCGCGCGCGGTGGCCCGTCTCGCCGGGACCCTGGCGGGGGTCGCGCTCGCCACCGTGATGGTGCGGGCCCTGGGCCCGGACGCCCATGTGTTCGGCGCGCTGGCGGTGGTCTCGGCGGGCCTGTCGTACACGCTGATCCGTACCGGCTACGCCTACTCCCAGTGCTTCACTGCCACGTACGTCGTCTTCCTGCTCGGCATGGGCGGCCAGGCGTGGGAGCAGACGGTCCCGGAGCGGGTGGTGCTCACCCTGCTCGGCGGGGCCCTGGCAATGCTGGCGTACGTGGTGTTCCCCGCATGGGAGACGCCCCGGCTGGCGGGCCGGCTTGCGGACTGGCTCGCCGCCAACGGCCGCTATGCGGCCGCGGTGCTCCGCAGCTACGCCGAACCGACCCGGGAGCATCGCGCCGACATGCGCAGGGCACTGCTGGCGAGCAGGAAGGCACGTGCCGCCTGGCAGGAGGCATACGACCGGGCAAGGCAGGAACCGGTCCGCCCCAGGGGTCTGACGTCGCGCGAGGCGGAGGAGGCACAGGAGGCGCTCAAGGGGTTCGGCCGGGCGGCGATGCTCATGGAGAGCCACGTCCCGCGGGCCGACAGCCGTTTCGTCCCCGAGGCGGAGCGGTTCGCCGAGGCCCTGGAGGCGGACACCGCGCAGGCGGCAGTCGACGTGCGCGAGCACAGGAATCCGGACTGGGGGCGCGTGGAGGAGGCGCTCCACGCGTGGGAGGGCTCCGCCGCCGGGGACCGGAGCCCGGCGGTGCGGCGCGGGGCGGAACTGCAGAAGCAAGCCTTGGAGGACCTTGCGACGGCCGTGAGCCGCACACCCCTGGAACGGGATGTCGGCTCCGCTCGCGAGGAGCAGCGGGTGCGGGCGGCCGCGGCGGCGGAAGGTGACGGATCAGGATCCGCGCCCCGGGGTGGGTGACGGCGCCGGCGACGGGGAGCGCCGCACCTCCTGGAGCGGGAAGTAGTCTCCCGGCCGCGTCGAGCGCCGCCACACGTACGCCGCTGTCGCCATCACGAGGATCAGCCCCGCCAAGATGAGCAGCTCGATCCCCTCGACGTTCCACCGGAAGGACTTCTCCGCCTCGGCCGTCACGATGAGCACCTTGCGGATGCCGGCAATCAAGCCGACGACGAGGAACGGCTCCGCGTCGAGGGTCTGGTTCCTGATGGTGAGGCGGACGGTGTGGAGCAGCTCGGCCACGATGAACAGCACAAGGCCGTTGTCCAAGGCGGAGAGAACGACCGTCTCCTCGCGGTACGGCCCCTGGATCGACCTGATGACGTCGTGGACGACCCCGACGGTCAGGAGCCCCGCGAGCAGTACGAGGAGCGCCGCGACGACAAGGTGGATGCCGTCCTCGACGAGCTGCAGGAGGCCCTGTACCCGGCCGCCCTCGATCTTCGGGAGAATGGGTCGCACAGTCAGCATGCTAGGGGTGCGGCGGCCCGCAGGCGCGGCGTGCTGCCGAACGGGTGCCGCCGCATCGCCAGGGGCATCCGCTGACAGGCGGACACCGTGACGGCGCCCCTGGTGGCGGACGAGCAGGGCGACGTGTCCGACGTGGCCGAAATCGCCGGCACCCGTCTGGAGGACGGCAACTGGGACATCGGCGTCTTCCTCACCGACCTGCCGAGCCGGATGGAGCGCAACCCGGTCAGCACCGAGGTCGACCCTGAGCACAGGGTCGCTCTGATGTCACTGCCCGCCCTCGGCTCCCGGCGTCTGCGGCGCCGGGTGCGGCAGACGGTGGCCGGTGTCGTCAGGCAACAGGCCACGCAGGACGAAGAGCTGCTGGATTCCCCCATCGTCGGCCGTCGGTACCCGGGGAGGAGTCCAGGCACGAGCGCCACGCGGTGCGGGGGCTGCGCGGCCACGTCCGCCTGGTCCTGGGCATGGTGCGCGCCAACCGCCCCTGGGCGGCTGTGTACGAGCCTGTCCCGCGCCCTGGCGGGCGTCTTCGCCACGGCGGCCGTCGGGTTCATCACCGGCACGACCTGGCAGGTCGTCACGGAGAAACACTGGCCGCCCGCCCTCCGCTTCGTCCGGCGTACGGGCTCGACCATGGGTCGGCCGGTCTCACCGTTGGCTGTCGTAATCAGAATCGTGCGTCACGCGGAGCAGTGGTGACGCCGCATGCAGAACTACTGCGGGAGGCGTGACACCCCCTGCCGCGGGTGCAGGGTCGGGGATCCGAAGCACTCGCATGGGAGCCGGCGCGTTGAGCCTGTCGACCGCCCGTGACCTGCCGAGCCGACTCGCGTACTCGCGTCACCGCCGCCCGCTGGTCGGCGCGCAGCTCGAAGTCGCCGTAGCTGTTGTCGACCGGGTTGACCGTGACCCCAGGGGCGATGATCTTGTCGATGGCGTCCAGCACGTCGGCCGACAGCGTGACATCGGCGGCGGGCAGAAACGCCTCCACTGTTCCATGGTGCGGGGCCCGATGATCGCCGAGGTGACGCCGGGGTGGTTGATGACTGGCCCCCTTTCCCTGCAACCAGACGGCACGGCGATGGCACTGAGAATCTTGCCGCTTCGACAGCAGCGCAGGTCCTGAGCCGCCGCGCTCTGCACCAGACCAGGCGGCTTCGGCTGAGCCTGCGCCAGATGCGGACTGACATCCTGTCACCCTCAACCTGACAACGCGATGCGCCAACCACTCCTCACTCGATCCGCACATGGCGCATTCCCGAAAAACGTAGGTCCTCCCTTGCCAGCGGCAAATACTGCAATGCTGACGAGCACCTTGCCGTCTTGCTGCGTGAATAAGACCAATTCGATGAAGCAGAGAGGCTCGTGCGCGACGGAGCGGATCAGGGGGCGTCTCTCTGCCCAGAACAGCAGACAAGGGCCGTGGAGGCCACGTCGACCATCGCTCAACCGGGCACGTCGCCGAACACAGAGACGGGCCCCGCCGGAACGAGCCGATGGGCGGGACCATCAACCAAAGTCCCTATGAGCGGGGTCCTGGCTTTAACTGTCCGAGTAGGTGGAAGACTTCCCGGGCCGCATAGCACTTGAGGCAACGGACGATTTCACGCCGGGTCTTACCCTCCTTGATCCGGCGCTCGTAATAGTCCTGCGTGCGCGGGTCGACCCGCAGACGGGTGAACACGATGCGATGGAGCGCCGCATTGGCCTGACGATCACCACCACGGTTCAGGCGACGGTACTGCCGGCGCCCCGAGGAACGCTCGACAGGACTGACCCCGCACACCGCAGCGAAGGACGCCTCACTCTCCAGGCGTTCCGGGTTGCCCCCCACCATGATCAGCAAAGCTACCGCCGTGTCCGGACCGATCCCCACCACCTCGAGCAGCTGCGGCACATGACATGGCGCCGGGCGGCCACCCCGCTCGAAGGACCACATCGGTCAAGATCCGGACCATTCCCGGGCCAGTAATCCTGCCAAAGCCGCGACAGGCGCTGTTTGCGCTGGTCAGCAATGCGTTGCCTCTGTACCACCAGCAGGCCAAGAACCTCCTGGTGTCGTACTCGCCGAAGAAGCTGGGCTTTTTCTAGACGCAGAAAAAGGGCGACCCGGGCCAGCGTCTATCGGCCCGGCGAACCGCGCTACTCCGGCAGCCACCTCACCGCCGTCGGCCTGCCCGTGCAGTGGACCGCCGAGCACGACGCCGAACTCGTCGTGCTGCGGCGCGCCTGACGCCGTCCGCTCCCCATCCGGGCCGGCCCGACATCACGACGCCGTGGCGCGTAACCGCGCCACGGCGTCTCAAAGTCCTGGCGAATCGGCC
>NZ_JBEZLR010000057.1:0-62802 GCF_040652275.1 Streptomyces sp. NPDC048275 | reverse complement strand
ACGCCCTCGCGGCCCTCCAGGCTCGAGTCCTTGCCCAAACAGGCGAGCCCCACAACAAGATCAAGACGACGTGTTAATGATCTGCAAGCCCTTAGGGTGTCGTTCGGATCACCCCGGCACCCGGGGTGATCCGAACGACACCCCCTGGCCTTCCGGCGCGACCGGGCGTCCGCCGACGAAGGTGGCTCGTACGATGTCCGCGGTCAGCAGGTCGAGGGCTTCGCGCAGGGGTACGTGGAGCAGGCACAGGTCGGCGGGTGAGCCGACCGTCAGTCTCCGTGCCCGACCGGGGAGTCGGGGTTCACCTGTGAACAGGTCCAGCGCGGCTCTCCGTGCCACCGCCTCCCTGTCCGTCCGCTCGACGGCCGCCCGCATGACCCCCCAGGGATCGGTGGTCCCGAACGGCGCGTCGGTACCTGCGGCGAGCGGGATCCCCGCCTCGGCCAGGGACCGACAGCGGTACAGGTGTGCCTGGTCGTCGGCGTCCACGTCCGTCGCGTACTCACGCCCCCGCTCCACGGGAAAGTGCGGCTGCGTCACAACCGTCACCCCCAGCCGCCGCAGCCAGGGGATCGTCTCGGCCGGGATCACGGACCCGTGCTCGATACGGTCGCCCTCGACCGCCCCGGCCTCGTCCAGGGCGAGCAGCGTCACGAGCAACTGCACCCGGGTCACGCAGTGCACGGCCACCGGCCGGGGCCGCGCGGCCGCCACGGACGCCGCGAGCTCGTCCGGCGTCGGGAGGGTCGCGTCGTCGAGGAGCAGCTTCACCGGGGCGTCGTCGGCCCCCATGACGAGGAGCCGCTGCGGCAGTACGGACAGCATCTCGGCCAGCCCCTCCCCCAGATGCGGATCGGCGTTGGTGAACCCGGTGATCCCGTACGCCGCCGCCCGCAGCCCTACGCGCCGCAGATCCAGCCCTGCGGGCGGCACGGCCCCTCTGAGTCGCTCGTCCTGCCTCCAGAAGCGTCCGTCACCGTCCAGCCCGGCCGCCCGCAGGGCGGCGCTGTTCCACACCCACAGCGCCCCGCTCCGATGCTGGACCCGCACCGGCCGGTCGGGCGCGAAGGTGTCCAGCGCCCACCGGTCGAGCTCCCCCGCGACGCTCTCGTGGTATCCGACGGCCCGCACCCACTCCCCCGGCGCTCCGCCCCGCAGGACCGCCGCCATCCCGTCCGGGCCACCCACATCCGCGGGACCGACCCGCACCGACGCGGCCTCGGCCGCCAGCGCCGCCAGGTGTACGTGGTGATCGTGCAGCCCGACCAGCAACGCCCCGCCCCGGCCGTCCAGTTCATCGCGCCCCGTCAGCCGCTTCCCGATCTCGACGATTCGCCCTGCGCCGAGCCGTACATCCGCCCTGCCGAGTCCCTCGACCTCCACATTCCTGATCAGCACGTCATCGGCCCTGCGCGGAGTCGGCGAGCGCGGCGGCGCAGGCCGCCATCGAGAGGCACAGCAGTTCCCCGCCTCCCTCGGCGAGGGAGCGGGCCGCCGCATGCGCGGCGAAGATGCCGGTGACCGGGTCGGCGAGCGCGTCGCCCAGGAAGACGGGGTCGCCGTTCCGGTCGATGCCGGTGAGGCCGCCGGCCACCGCGGCGTCGTCGCCGAAGGCGATCCGGTCCTGGTCGCGGCCGTAGCCGGTGATGCTCAGCCAGACGCGGCCGGGGCGGGCGGCGAGGAACTCCTCGGCGCGCACGCCGAGTCGGCGCAGGGCCCTCGGCCGCGACGCCTCGATGACGACGTCCGCCTCGGCGACGACCTCGGGCAGCGCGCCGGAGGCGAAGTCGATCACACGGCTCTCATGTCCCTCGTGCAGCAGGCGGTAGAACGCGGGCACTCCGAAGCGCGCGCCGTCCGGCCTGGTCGCGCTCTCCACTTTCATGACCCGAGCGCCCGCCTGCCCCAACAGCCACGCGCACAGCGGTCCCGCCCACAAGGCCGACAGATCGACGATCCGCAGCCCCGCCGGACCTCGCCGGCTCCCCCGCTCCGCTCGTTCGGCGATGACGGGGGCGCGGGTTCCGCGAGCTGATCCGAGTGCCGCGGCGGCGATCCCGAGCAGCTGCGCGTTCGCGGCGATCTCGGCCGCCGCGACCCGTCGCGCCACGTCGTGCAGCTCTTGGGTCCCGGCGCCCCCGAGAAGCGCGACGAGAGCGGGCACGGCGGCCACGTCGTCGGGGCGGGCCAGATTCACGGCGGCCCAGCCGTCGGCCGTTTCGAGGAGGTGACAGGAGCCCCCGGCCGAGGTTCTGCCGGGGAGTTCGAGACCGGCGAGGTCGGCGCGGAGGAAGAGGGTGGTCGGCAGATCGACGGGTATGCCGGTGAGGCCGGTGAAGGCCTCCGCGGCATCGGTGAGGGGGGCGAGAAACGGCTCAACGGATTCGATCCATCGACGGAGAGTCTCATTCTCCAATCCATGAACTCCCTTCTCGGGCGTGGCGATCTCCCATTACACTCCAGTCGCCGCCGGTTGGGGAGGGGATCGACATGACCTTGGACGCGCCCTTCCATCTGGTCGACCTCGACCGTGAAGTGCCGTATCGGACAGGCTCGGCGGATCGCGTTCGCGTGGGCGTGGCGGAGCGGCCGACGGCATCGGCCGAGGGCTTCGACGTCCTGCTCACGGGGGCTTCCGATGCGCCACGGCCCTGGGTGGGGTGCAAGGACCCGCATGCCGTCGCCCACCGTCTCGCGGGCATCGTGGCCGAGCAGCCAGCGGCTTGCGTCGCGCTCGTGCAGGTGCTCCGGATGGGCGCCCGGCTCCCCGCGGCCGACCGGCTGGTGCTCGAGTCCCTCGCCTACTCGACGCTCCAGAGCGGCGCCGGCTTCCGTGCCTGGCTGGCCTCGGCGCGCCCGCGCGTCCCACGTCCCGCCGCCGAGCCCGTACGGCTTCGTCGGGACGGCGACCGGCTGGCCATCACCCTTGACCGTCCCCGGGTGCGCAACGCGTTCGACGCCCGGACGCGGGACGCCCTGTGCGAGGCGCTGCACGTCGCGGTGGCGGATCCGTCGATCGCGCACGTCGACCTGTACGGGAACGGTCCGGCGTTTGGCAGCGGAGGAGACCTCGCCGAGTTCGGCACGTCCCGCGATCCCGCGCGGGCCCATCTGCTGCGGGTGCACCGCAGTCCGGCCGCCCTGCTTCAGGCGTGTGGTTCCCGGGTGACCGCGCATCTGCACGGTGCCTGTGTCGGCGCCGGGATCGAACTGGCGGCGTTCGCGGGCCGCGTGCTCGCCGCCCCGGACACGGTGATCCAACTGCCGGAGATCGGGATGGGGTTGATCCCGGGCGCGGGCGGAACGGTGAGTGTCCCGGTCCGGATCGGGCGGGAGCGCACGGCGTATCTCGCCCTGTCGGGCGTCGCGTTGACGGCCGGGGAAGCGCTCGGCTGGGGCCTTGTCGACGAAATCGAGGAGATCGACGAGATCAGTGAGGGTGCCGCGCCGGACGCCCCCTTCCCCTCCACCGCAGCGCCTACCAGGCGCTGACCGTCACCTGCCCGTCCACGCCGGTGGCCTGCGTTCCGCGAAGGCTCGGGCGCCTTCGGCCGCGTCCTGGCTGCGGAACACCGACTGCACCTCTTCGGGCTCGGCCCACCGGCGTTCCCGTATCAGCTTCTTGGTCATGGCGACGCCCAGCGGACCGTTCGCGGCGATCCGTGCGGCCAGCGCCAAGGCCTCCTCCCGTACCCGGTCGGCCGGGACGGCGCGGTTGACCAGACCGACCTGCCGGGCCTGCGCGGCCGTGATCAGGTCGCCGGTCAGGCCCATCTCCAGGGCGACCGCCAGAGGCACCCGGTCGGCGAGCGTCGTACCCCCTCCGGCCGCGAACAGGCCCCGCTTGACCTCGGCGATCCCGAGCTCGGCGTCCTCGGCCGCGACGACCAGGTCGCAGGCCAGCGCCAGTTCGAAGCCGCCGCCCAGCGCGGAGCCGTTCAACGCCGCGATCACCGGAGTGCCGATGCCCTCGCGGAAGAACCACACCAGGCCGTCGAACTTGCCGCCGCCCCGGGCGAACGCCTTCAGGTCCATGCCCGCGCAGAAGACCGTCCCGGCACCCGTCAGGACGATCGCCCGGACCGCCGGGTCGGCGTCCGCCGAGCGCAGGATCGCTGACAGCTCGTCGATCAGCTCGGGGTTCAGGGCATTTCGGGTCTCGGGCCGGTTCAAGGTCGCCACCAGCACATGGCCGGCCCGCTCGGTGAGGGCCCGGTCGCTCATCGGACCGCACTCGCGGCCGCGCGCGCCTTCGAACGGAACGCCTCCAGCTTCTCGGCGGGCTCGATCAGCTGGTGGCTGCGTCCGCGGACGCTGACGTCGTGTCCGGCGGCCGCCTTGCGCAGCGCCCCGACGGTGGCCTGTTCGCGCGGAATGCGGGCGAAGGGGTCGAAGGAGTACCAGCGCATCGCGTTCTCGTGGGTCATCTTCGCGGCGTCCGAGTCCGAGACCGAGCAGCTCTCCATCACGTCATGGAGCTGCTCCGGGGCATCGGGCCACAGGGAGTCGCTGTGCGGATAGTCGCCCTCCCAGGCGATGTTGTCGATGCCGATGTCGTGGCGGAGCCGCACGCCCAGCCTGTCGGTGATGAAGCAGGTGAGGAAGTGCTCGCGGAAGACCTCGGACGGCAGCTTGCCGCCGAAGTCCTGCAGGGTCCAGGTGGAGTGCATCTCGAAGGTCCGGTCGAGGCGTTCCAGGAAGTACGGGATCCAGCCCGTGCCGCCCTCCGACAGGGCGATCTTCAGGTCGGGGAAGTCCTTGACCGGGCGGGACCACAGCAGATCGGCCGCGGCCGAGACGATGTTCATCGGCTGGAGCGTGATCATCACGTCGGGCGGCGAGTCGGCGGCCGGGATGGCGAGCCTGCCCGAGGAGCCGATGTGCACCGACATGACGGTGTCCGTGTCGGACAGTGCCCGCCACAGCGGGTTCCAGTACTCGTGGTGGAAGCTCGGGTAGCCGAGAACCGCGGGGTTCTCGGTGAAGGTCAGGGAGTGGACGCCCTTCTCCGCCACCCGGCGGACCTCTGCCGCGCACAGTTCGGCGTCCCAGATGGCGGGCAACGCCATGGGGATGAACCGCCCGGGGTAGGCGGCGCACCACTCGTCGATGTGCCAGTCGTTGTAGGCCCGTACGAGCGCGAGGGAGAAGTCCGGGTCCTCGGTTGCGAAGAGCCGGGCCGAGAAGCCGGGGAAGGACGGGAAGTTCATCTGGGCGAGGATGCCGCCCGCGTTCATGTCCTTGATCCGCTCATGCACGTCGTAGCAACCGGGGCGGATCTCGTCGAGGCCCTGTGGTTCGACGCCGTACTCCTCCTTGGGCCGGCCGGCCACCGCGTTGAGCGCCGAGTTGGTGATCGTCGTACCGCGGAACTGCCACACGTCGGTTCCGTCGTCGCGGTGGACCAGTTGCGGAGCGTCTTTCCTGTACCGCTCGGGCAGATGGTTCACGAACATGTCGGGCGGCTCGATGATGTGGTCGTCGACGCTGATGAGGATGAGGTCGTCTCGTTCCATGACGGGTTCCCTTCGGTGGGAGGGGAGGCGGGGGGAGTCAGTCGGAGGCGGGCAGTGGTTTGGCCGCCTTGAGGATCATCGGGACGCCGTCGCAGCTCAGTTCGCCGCTCCCGGAGGAGGTGCAGAGCACTTCGAGGGACCCGGTGGCGTCCACGTAGCGCTTGCCGATGAGCGTGACCGCCTCGGCCGCGCCGCCGGGCGACGGCCGCGCGGCGGTCGCGGGGACCATCGGGCTGCCCCCGCAGGTGAGCACGGCCGGGCCTTCGGCGGGGGCGCGGACGACGACCACCCGGGTGCCGCAGACGGTGCTGGCCAGCTGATCACCTGGGCGCGGCGTCGTTGCCGGTGGGGTCATGGTGGATGTCCCTTTCGAGCAGGCGGTCGGCGAGGAGATCGAGGTCGTAGGACTGGCGGGCCATCCAGAACCGCAGGAAGCCGGTGAGCGAGAACCGCAGGAAGAGCGCGGAGCCCACCACGCTCACCGCGATCCCGCCGAGACCGAGCGCGAGGCCGTCCCCCTGGACGAGCGGATCGACGGTGTTGTGGGAGACGAAGTAGCCCGAGACTCCGAGCACCAGGCCGGTCACCATCAGCAGCACGCCGAGGCGCAGCCAGAGGGTGGCCCGGGCGGCGGCCGGGTCGGGGATCTTCAGTACCGCCAGCTCTCGGACGAAGCGGTCCGCGCGCGGCTCGGTGGTGGTCATGCGGAACTCCCCAGGTAGAGGGCGGACAGTTCGGCGCGCAGCCCGCCGTCGGGATGGCCCTGCCGTTCGACCCGCCCCCGTACGAGAACGGCCGCGTGGTCGGCGATGTCGAGTACGGCGGCCGCGAACTGCTCGACGACCAGGACGGCCACGCCCTGCCGGGCGATCTCGGCGACCTGCTCGTAGAGTCGGCCGACGATCAACGGCGCCAGTCCCATGGAGAGCTCGTCCAGCAGGAGCACTGCGGGGTCGGTGGCGAGGCCGCGGGCGAGGGCGAGCATCTGCTGCTCGCCGCCGGACAGGGTGCCGGCTGCTTGCGAGGCGCGGCGGGCCAGGACGGGGAAGCGCTGGAACGCGATCTGCTCGATCTCCTCGAGGGTGCGACCGGTGAAGGTCATCATCAGGAGGTTGTCGCGGACGGACAGGTTGGGGAACACCCCGCGTCCCTCGGGGATCAGGCAGACCCCGGCGCGGGCGAGGTCCCGGGGGGCCGCGCCGGTCATGTCCCGGCCGCCCAGCAGCAGTTGGCCCGAGTCGACGGGGTGGACGCCCGCGGCGACACGCAGGGTGGTGGTCTTGCCCGCGCCGTTCGGGCCCAGCAGGGCCACCACCTGTCCGCCGGCGACCTCCAGATCGACACCGTGAAGGACGGTGATCCGGTCGTAGGCGGCGCGTACGTCGCTCAGTTCGAGAAGTGCGCTCACGCGTCCCCCAGGTAGGCCGCCAGGACAATGGCGTCGTTCCGGATCACCTCGGGCGGGCCGAAGGCGATGACCTTGCCGAGATCGAGGACGTACACCTCGTCGCACACGCCCATGACGAGGCTCATGTCGTGTTCGACGAGGACGACGGCCGTGCCGTCGGCGCTCAGCGAGCGCAGCAGGGCCGCGAACCGTTCGGTCTCCTCACTGTCCTGTCCGGCCGCGGGCTCGTCGAGCAGGAGCACCTTCGGCCGCGTGACCATCGCCCGGCCCACCTCGACCAGGCGGCCGACCCCGGTGGGCAGTGCGTCGGCCGGGCTGTCGGCGAGCTCCGTCAGGCCGAGCCTGGTGAGGGTCTCGGTGACCGCGCGGTCCGCTCGGCGGCGCTCGGGTCCGAGTTCGGCCGCGACGAGCAGGTTGTCACGGACGGTGAGACGGCCGAAGAGCTCGAGCCGCTGGAACGTCCGGGCCAGGCCTCGTCGGGCCCGGCCCACGGGGCTCGTCCTGGTGATGTCCCGCCCCTCGAGGAAGACCCGCCCGGAGGAGGGCCTGCGCAGTCCGGACGCGACATCGAACAGGGTGCTTTTCCCGGCCCCGTTGGGCCCGATCAGTCCGGTCACCCGGCCCGGTTCTGCGGTCATGGCGACCCCGTCCAGGGCGCGGTTGCCGCCGAAAGCGACGGTCACTCCGTCAATCCGCAGCGAGGCCACGGGCGAGCACCTCCCTGTCCTCCGGGCGCCAGGAGCGCCGTAGCCCCCACCACTCGACCGGGATCTCCGGTTCGGCCGGAGCGGTCTGCCGGGCCGTCGACCAGATCCGCAGTGCGATCGCGGCGGCCAGTGAACAGGCCAGGAACGTCCAGTTGTCGATGAGGTCGCTGAGCCGCAGGATCCACAGCAGCGTCAGTACGCAGAGCAGTGCGGGCAGCGCGATCCGGTCCCGGCCGAGCGGCTCCCACTGGCGGCGGAACCGGGCCACGATGCCGTCGGGGTTGTGGCCGAGTCCGATCCCGGCCAGGCCGGGCAGCAGGGCCACCAGGTTCTGCGACCAGGGCGCCACGGCGATCAACGCGTTCGTCGGACCGATGAACGCCGTACCGGCGAACAGACCGTTGCCGACCGTGCCGAGGCCGCCGACCACCGCGACCAGGAAGATCGGCAGCCCCGCCACCAGGTTGAACTGGTCGGCCGTGATGGACCGTTGCTGCATTCCGTACAGCGCTCCGCCGAGCCCCGCGATCCCCGAGGACAGCGCGAACACAGCCACCTTGGCCGTCAGCAGGCTGCCGCCGAGCGTCGCGTAGGCGGTCTCGCTGTCGCGCAGCGCGATCAGCCGTCGCCCGAACCTGCCGCGCCGCACCGCCGCCACGACCAGCGAGGCCAGGGCCAGGCAGACGGCCGCGAACACCATCAGCCTCGCCCCGTCGTCCAGTCGGAGGCCGAAGAGCCGGGGTCCGGCCACGTCCACCGAGCCCTGGTCGAACAGCGCGATCCGCAGCCCGAACAGGTGGAACGACGGCAGGGTGAAGATCCACCGGTCGAGGACGACCGCGAAGGCGGCGGTCCCGAGGGCGAGATACACCCCGGAGAGGCGCAGTGCGGGGAGTGCGACGAGCGCGCCGGCGATCGCCGAGACCGCGATCGCCGCGCCGAGGGCCCATAGCTCCCCGTGCGCGCCGAGGTGCCCCCACACGACCGCACCGATCCCGGCCATGCTCAGCTGGCAGAGGGAGATCTGACCGGCGTATCCGGCCAGCGGTACGTACGACAGGGCCACCACGCCGAGCGAGAAGATGGCTCCGTACGTGATGAGGTCGCCCTCGCCGAGCACCGATGCCAGGACCACGCCGAACGCGACGACCGACGCGGCGAATGCGGCCGTACCGCGTGCCGTGGGCACGGGAACCGAGCGCAGCTTGCGGTCCCGGCCGCGCAGCCGCCGGTGCGGGAACACCAGCAGGGCGACGAACAGCAGCAGTGCGGGAGCGGCCAGCCTCAGGCCGGGCAGGTAGTCGTTCTGCGGCAGATATCCGGTCAGGTAGCTCTCCATGCAGCCGACCACGATCGCGCCGACGAAGGTCAGCGGCACGCTCCGCAGCCGGCCGAAGATGGCCGCGGTGTAGGCGCTCACGATCAGCAGGGAGAGCTGGGCGGCGTCGAGGGTGACGGTCGGCGCGATGAGGATGCCGCCGAGCGCGGCCAGTTGGGTGCCGAGGATCCAGGCGATCTTGTTGGCCCGTACGGGATGGGCGCCGGTGAGCCCGACCAGGGACCGGTCGTCGACGGTCGCCCGCATCTCGGCGCCGGGCCGGGTCCGGTACAGCAGGATCCGCAGGACCACCGCGACCAGGACGGCGACGGTCATCGTGAGGGCTTGGTGCCAGGTGACCACCGCGGACCCGATGTGCAAGGGGGTCCGGTCCGCGAAGAACGTCGGCAGCGGCCTGGGGACGTTGGGGTCCCAGATCCACCGGGCGGTGGCGATGAGGCCGCTCAGCAGCGCCACCGTCATGACCAGCCGTTCGGCCTCGCCCAGCGCCTGGACCGGCCGCAGGATGACCTTCTCGACGAACAGGCCGAAGGCGGGTGCGAGGACGAGCAGGACCACCGCCAGGGCCACCGGGGCCGGCCAGCCCCAGCCGCCGGTGAACTGCCAGTAGGTGAAGGCCGACAGCATGCCCGCCGCACCGTGCGCGAAGTTGAACACCCCGGTCGTCGTGTAGGTGAGCACGAGACCGCTGCCGATGACGGCATAGATCGCGGCCGTGCTCAGGCCGACGATCCCGAAGGTGAGGAACTGCTCCATGGCGGGGGTCTCCTCCCTCGGCGCCCTCTCTAGTGGTGGAAACTAGCTTCTCCATAAGGGAGAATCAACCATTCACACAAAGGTGGGAGAGACGATGAGCGGACAACGCCGGGGAAACGCGATCGCCATGAACGCCGTCGAACGGGACACCTTTCTGCGCACCCAACCGCTGTGCCGGGTCGCGACCGTCGGACGGAGCGGCCATCCCCACGTCAGCGCCTTGTGGTTCGTGTGGGACGGGTCCGCGCTGTGGCTCAACTCGCTGGTGCGCAGCAGGCGCTGGAGCGACCTCGACCGCGATCCGCGGCTCAGCGTGATCGTCGACGAGGGCGGCACGGACTTCATGGCGCTGCGCGGCGTCGAACTGCAAGGAAGCGTCGAGGCCATCGGCGAGGTACCGCGCAAGGGCGAGCCCCTGGACGAGCTCCTCGGCCCCGAACAGCTCTTCGCGGACAAGTACATGGGCGGCGGCGCGTTCCGGTACGACGGGAAGCACGGCTGGCTCCGGCTCGTCGCGGAGAAGGTGGTCAGCTGGGACTTCGCGAAGCTCCGCCGCGACCGTTGACGCCATGACACACACATGGAAACCTGCCACCCGTGAGCGAGAATGTAATTCTCGTTGGTGGTGAACCAGACTCGTGCGGTTCGGGAGGAAGGGCGGAAGAGTCCTTGTCCACTGATGACCTGATGGAGATTCAGCAATTGCTGGGCCGCTACGCGGTGCACATGACCCGGGGCGACATCGACGGGGTTCTCGCGGTCTTCACCCCCGACGGCACCTACAGCGCGTTCAGGGACACCTACCCCCTCGACGAGTTCCCGGCGCTGGTCGCCGCCGCACCCAAGGGTCTGTTCCTGGTCGGCACGGCGGTGATCGACCCGGCCGAGGACGGGAACACCGCGACCGGCACCCAGCCGCTCTGCTTCATCGACCACGCCACCCACGACCTGCGCATCGGCTACTACAACGACACCTACGTGCGGACCGCCGAGGGGTGGCGGCTGCGGACCCGGGCGATGACGTTCATCCGCCGCAGCGGAGCGCACGACTCGGGCCGCCCGCACGCGTACGAACGCCCCGGCGCGTGAACGTCACAGCGTTCCGGTCGGGCCTGCGCACCTGGCTCGACGAGAACGATCTCACCCCCGGCCCCGACCACTCCCTCGACGGCCAGGTCGCCCAACTGGCCCGGGTCCGGCACGCCCTCTACGCGGCGGACTGGATGCGGTACGGCTGGCCCGCCGAGGTGAGGGGGCTCGGCGGTCCGGCCGTACACCGGGCGGTGCTCGGCGAGGAGGTCGCCACGCGTGGCCTCGCGGAGCCCGGCATCTACTCCATGGTCGAGGTCCTGGCCCCGACGGTGATCTCGTACGCCCGCCCGGCGCTGGCCGCGGAGATGGTCCCGCTGCTGCTCGGCGGCCGCGAACAGTGGTGCCAGGGGTTCTCCGAGCCCGGCTCCGGCAGCGACCTCGCGTCGCTGACCACCCGGGCCGTCTGCCGGGGCGACGACTGGGTGGTCAGCGGCCAGAAGGTCTGGACGAGCCTCGCGCAGTACGCGGCCCGCTGCGTCCTGCTCACCCGCACCGCGCCCGGCCATGACGGGATCACCGCCTTCTTCGTCGACATGGACACCCCCGGCATCACGGTCCGCCCGCTGCGCACCATGCACGGCGTGGACGAGTTCGCCGAGGTGTTCCTGGACGACGTGGTCGTCCCCGGCGACCGGATGCTCGGCCGCCCCGGCGACGGCTGGCGGCTCGCGATGGACCTGCTCCCGTACGAGCGTTCCACCTGCTTCTGGCACCGCATCGCCCATCTCTACACACGCCTCGACCGGCTGCTGGCCGAGACGGAGGAACCGGACGACGCCGCCCTCGGCGCCGCCTATCTGGCGCTGCACACCGTGCGCTGCCGCTCCCACGCGACTCAGCGGCGGCTGGCCGAGGGGGCCCGGCTCGGCCCGGAGACCTCGGTCGACAAGGTGCTGCTGGCCACGGCCGAGCAGCAACTCTTCGACACGGCACGGGACTTGCTGCCCGGCGTGCTGGAGCTGACCGAGTCGCCGTGGCGGGAGGAGTACCTGTACTCGCGGGCGGCGACCATCTACGGCGGAACCGCCGAGATCCAGCGGAACATCATCGCCCGCCGGCTGCTGGACCTGGGAAGGGACTGACACCATGGACGCCGCCGAGCGCGACCTGCTCACCGAGACACTGCGCAAGACGATGACGGCGGCATCGGGCAGCGCCCTCGACGCGTCCCTGGCCGACCTCGGCTGGACCGACCTGCTCACGGAGGTGCCGGACATCGCGGTCCCCCTCGCTTTCCGTCTCCTGGGCGAGACCGGCGCCCACGCACCACTGCTCAACGATGTACTGCTCGCCGCGGCGGGGCGCCCCGTCGGGGGCACGCTGCCGCTGCCGTACGCGGGCGGGTCCTGGATCGTGTGGGAGCGCACCGACGCGGCGAGCACAGCACTGGACGGCGAACTGCCGCTGCGCACCGTCGCGGCCGGGGACCCGGTCCCCCTGGCCGCGGGGCGCCGTGCGCTCGGCTGGTGGCTGCTGGGCACCGGCCGGGCGATGCTCACGCTCGCCCGCTCGCACGTGCTCGACCGGAACCAGTTCGGCCGCCCGCTGGCCACGTTCCAGGCCGTACGGCACCGGCTCGCCGACACCCTCGTCGCGCTCGACGGCGCCGAGGCGACCCTCGTGGCAGCCGCGGACGACCTCGGCTGCCTGCTGGCCAAGGCGGCGGCCGGACAGGCGGCGCTGACGGCCGCCCGGCACTGCCAGCAGGTCCTCGGCGGGATCGGTTTCACCGCCGAACACGACCTGCACCGGCACGTCCGACGCGCTCTGGTCCTGGACGGACTGCTGGGCAGCGCAAGGGAGTTGACCCGGGAGGCCGGGGCGCTCGTACGGTCGGGCCGCTCGGCTCCGCGACTCGTTCAGCTGTGACGCCCACCCCTCTCACCCGCACCGGGAGACTCTGTGACCGATCTCTGGAACGACCTCCTCGCCTGCCTGGAGCTGCGCGCCGATCCATCGGTCACTGAACCCACCACGGCCTTCGAAGGAAGCAACCAACAGCTCACCTACCACCGGCTGTTCGGTGGGCAGCTGCTGGCCCAGTTCGTCCGGGCGGCCGCCCTCAGTCACCCGGAGAAGGCCGTCAGGTCCCTGCATGTGCAGTTCCCGCGTGCGGGCCGGTCGGAGGAACCCGTCCGCTACGAGGTGACGCGTCATCACGAAGGCGGCACCTTCGCGACGTCGACGATCATCGCCCGGCAGACGCCCGGCGTCCTGGCCACGGCCTCGGTGTCCCTGCACACGGTCGAGGACGGCCCCGACCACCAGACGGCGTTCGACGTCCCGTCCGTCCCCGGCCCGGAGCACCGCGCCGAACTCGAACTGATTCCCTGGGAGACCCGCTCGATCACCGACCTGGACACCCCGAAGGCGGAGCCACCCGAGTACGACCTGTGGATGCGCATCGCGTCGGTCGCCCCGGAACTGACCCCCGCGCTGACCGCGTACGCGACCGATCTCAGCCTCATCGGCACGGGTCTGCGCCGTCTGGAAGGAATCTCCCAGCTGGACGCGGGCTCGGCGTTCACGTCCGCCGTCACCTCGCACACCGTGTGGTTCCACCGGCCCTTCCCCTCCGACGGCTGGCTGCTGCTGCGCCAGCACAGCCCGCTGCTGGCGCACGGCCGCTGCTTCGGCAGGGGCGACATCCTGGCCGAGGACGGCACCCTCGTCGCCTCGTACGCCCAGGAGGCGCTGGTGCGCTTTCGGAAATCGAGCGCCACGTAGCAGTCGAGCGCGCCTCGGGCGCCGAGGGGCTCCTGACCATCCTGGAGGCGTGCGGCGGCCGGTCGGCGTCCCTGCGCACGGCCCCTTCGCCCACCGTTGCCCCGGCCCGCGCGGTGCGATGAGCCCGGCGAGCCGCCCCGACCGGCCAGGGACGGCCGGACGTCGGTCACGAAGCCGGGACCTCGATGACCGTGGCCGAGCCCATGCCGCCGCCCGCGCACAGGGCGGCCACTGCGATGCCGCCGCCGCGACGGCGCAGTTCGTGGACGAGTGTGACCAGCATGCGTGCCCCGGTGGCGGCGACGGGGTGGCCGAGGGAGCAGCCGCTGCCGCTGAAGTTCACCGTGTCCGGGTCCAGTTCGAGCAGCCGCACGGCGGCGACGGGCACCGAGGCGAACGCCTCGTTGATCTCGAACAGGTCGACGTCGGCTGTCGTGAGGCCGGCCCGCGCGAGGGCCTTGGGGATCGCCTTCACCGGTGCCAGGCCCATCTCGGCGGGGTCGACGCCGACGGACGCCCAGGACCGTACGGTGCCCAGGACCGTCAGTCCCTGCCTGGCCGCCGTCGCGTCACTGGCGACGACCAGGGCGGCCGCGGCGTCGTTGGCGCCACCGGCGTTGCCCGCCGTGATGCTGAACCCCTCGATCTCGGGGTGCAGCGGCTTCAGCTTGGCCAGCTTCTCCGCACTCGTGTCCCGGCGCGGGTGCTCGTCGACGGAGAAGAGACCGTGGGGAGTCTCGATCGGGACGATCTCCTCCTTGAAACGGCCCTCGTCGATGGCCGCCACGGCGTTGCGGTGCGAGCGCAGCGCCCAGGCGTCCAGTTCGGCGCGGGTCAGGCCCGCCGCGACGGCCGTGTTCCAACCCACGGTGATCGACATGTCCTTGTTGGGGGCGTCCGGTCGGTCGGGGTGCGTGGGCGACATCCAAGGATCCCACTCCCCGTTGACGCGAAAGAGCGCCTTCGGTGAGGTGGAGGCCGAGTTGACACCGCCCGCGATGACCAGTTCGTCCATGCCCGCCCTCACACTCGCGGCGGCACTCTGGACGGCGGCCATGCCCGCGGCGCAGTGCCGGTTGTTCGCCAGCCCCGCCACCGAGGTGAGCCCCGCGGTGACCGCGGCGTGCCGGGCCAGGACGCCGCCGCCGTAGAGCCCCTCACCGAGGATCACGTCGTCGATCAGGGCCGGGTCGAGACCGTCGGCCGCGGCGGTCACGATGTGGTGGGCCAGGTCGAACGCGTTCGTGTCGCGCAGGGTCCCCTTGACGGCGGTGCCGATGGGGGTGCGCAGGGCGGACACGAGGACTGCTTCAGGCATGGGTGGTCTCCAACTCGGCCAGGAGGGTGCGGCGCAGCAGTTTTCCGGTCTCGGTCTTGGGCAGTTCGGCACGGAACACGACGGCGTCCGGCGTCTTGGACGAGCGGAGCCGGTCCTTGACCCACTGCCGGATCTCGGCCGGGTCGCCCGCGCCGACGACGATGGCGACGATCCGCTGCCCCCACTCGGGGTCGGGCAGCCCGACGACGGCCGCCTCGACGACGCCGGGATGGGCGAGGAGTACGTCCTCGATCTCGGCCGGGGCGATGTTCTCACCGCCCCGGATGATGGTGTCGTCGGCGCGCCCCTCGATGAAGAGATAGCCCTCGGCGTCGAGCCGTCCCCGGTCCCGGGTGGCGAACCAGCCCTCCGCGTCCAGGGCGCTGCGGCCGCCGTACTCGCCGGAGATCTGCTCACCCCGGACGAAGACGAGTCCGCTCTCCCCCGGCCGGACGGGCTCGTCGTCGTCCGTGCGGATCTGGATCTCGATCCTTGGCAGCGCGCGGCCCACCGAGCCGAGACGGTCGCGTACCGCCGGGTCGTTGGACACGGACGCCTGCCGGTGGTCGTCCGGGCCGAGGACCGCGAGGGAGGAGGCGGTCTCGGTCAGACCGTAGGCGTTGACGAAGCCGGTCTGCGGGAAGATGCGCAACGCCCGTTCCACCACGGGCCCCGGGGTCCGCGCGCCGCCGTACGCGAGGCTGCGCAGCAGTGGTACCCCTGCATCGTCGCCGGGGACCTCGGCGACGATCCGGGCGAGCATCGTGGGAACGACGAGCGCGTGGCTGATCCGCTCCTGCCGTACGGTCTCCAGCCACTTCCCCGGGTCGAACGCCTCCAGATACACGATCCGGCGCCCAGAGTAGAGGTTCGTCAGCAGGTTCATCAGCCCCGCGACGTGGTACGGCGGCACCGCGACCAGCGACGCGTCGCCCTCCTCGGCCGACGCGAACTCCTGGGTGTTCAGCACATAGGCGAGCAGATGACGGTGGCGGAGCACAGCCGCCTTGGGCTCGGCCGTCGTGCCGCTGGTGTAGAGCAGCACGGCGACGGAGTCCTGGTCCTGCGGCGGGTCCAGGAGCTCCACGTCCGGCTGCTCGTCGAGGAGGGCGTCGAGGTCGCCGGGGCGCAGGACCGCGGCGTCGGAATGGCGGGCCAGCAGGGCGTTCAACTGCTGCTCGCCGAGCCGGTAGTTGACCGGGACGAAGGGAACGCCCGCCAGAGCGGCTCCGAACAGGGCCACAGGATAGGCGAGTTGGTTGGCGCCCAGGTACACGACGGCCTGATGGCGCCGGAAGCGGTGGGCGGCTGCCTGTGCGCGGTGCAGCAGTTCGGCGGCGGTCAGCGACCGGCCGCCCGCCGTTATCACCGCCCGATCGCCGGCCGAAGCCGCCATCTCAAGGATCATGGTGATATTCATGAGAATGCTATTCTCGTATACACAGAGCCCTGCTTGCAAGAGAGGATAACCTTGATGCAGATCAGTGGGAGTTCCGCGGTCGTGGTCGGTGGGGCGGGGGGCCTGGGCGAGGCCACCGTCCGTCGCCTGCATGCGGCGGGAGCGAAGGTGGTCGTGGCCGACCTCGCCGACGAGAAGGGCAAGGCGCTGGAGGCGGAGTTGGGCGTCCGGTACGTACGCACCGACGCCACCGACGAGAACGACGTCAAGGCCGCGATGGCCGAGGCCGAGGCGGCGGGACCGCTCAGGATCTCGGTGGACGCGCACGGCGGTCCGGCCAGCGGCGGCCGGCTCGTCGGCAAGGACGGCGAACCCCTGGACCTCGCGGGCTTCCGGAAGACCATCGACTTCTACCTCACGGCCGTCTTCAACGTGTTGCGCCTGGCGGCCGCGGCCATCGCACGGCAGGAGGCGGTCGACGGCGACCGGGGCGTCATCGTCAACACCGCGTCGATCGCGGCGTACGAGGGGCAGATCGGCCAGATCCCGTACGCCGCCGCCAAGGGCGGGGTGGTCGGTATGACCCTCGTCGCCGCCCGCGACCTCTCGCCGCTCGGCATCCGGGTCGTCACGATCGCCCCGGGCACCTTCCTGACCCCGGCCTACGGTGCGGCGGGCGACCAGTTGGAGGCCTACTGGGGGCCCAAGGTCCCGCACCCCAAGCGCATGGGCCGTTCCTCGGAGTACGCCGCTCTCGTGGAGCACATCTGCGCGAACGACTATCTCAACGGCGAGGTCATCCGCCTCGACGGCGCTCTCCGCTTCCCGCCGAAGTGACCGGCCGACCGACCGGGAGCGGCGAACTCAAGGGAAAAGTGGCGTTCGTCGCCGGGGCGAGCCGGGGCATCGGCCGGAACATCGCGCGGGGGCTCGCGGAGGCCGGAGCCGCGGTCGCGGTCGCCGCGCGCTCCGAGCAGGAGGGCCGGATGCCCGGCACGATCCATGCCGTCGCCGAACAGATCACGCAAGCCGGTGGCCGCGCGTTCGCAGTCCCCTGTGACGTGACCTCCGAGGCGTCGGTCGAGGCCGCCGTGGCCGCGACGGTCACGGAGTTCGGCGGGATCGACATCCTGATCGCCAACGCGGGGGTCATGTGGCTCGGACCGGTCGAGTCCACACCGCTGAAGCGTTGGCAGCTGTGCCTGGACGTCAACCTCACCGGGGTCTTCCTGGTCACCAAGGCCGTGATCCCGCACATCAGGGCACGCGGCGGCGGCTCCATGGTTGCGGTGACGACCAGCGGCGTCGGCATGACCGACAAGGGCGCCAACGCCTACTGGGTCTCCAAGACGGGCGTCGAACGCCTGTATCTGGGGCTCGCGTCCACGCTCAAGCCCGACAACATCGCGGTCAACTGCCTTGCCCCGTCCCGTGTCGTCGTCACCGAGGGTTGGCAGGCCGGGGGCGGCGGACGCGAGATCCCACCGGAAATGATCGAACCCCCTCAGGCGATGGAGCAGGCCGCCGTGCTCCTGGCCGGCCAGGACGCGGGCGGGGTCACCGGCACCGTCCAGAGGTCGGAGTCGATGCGGGTCTGACCGAAGCCCGAACGGATGAGGCCCCGGGAGCCGAACTCCCGGGACCTCATCACGCAACCACCACGAGCCGTGCTCACTCAGCCCGCCCGGGACGGCGCTACCGCCACGAACCGTGCTCGCCCAGGCGGGGCGGAGGCCCGTACTCGGGCTCGTACCCGGCCACCCGCACGGGACTTCGTACCAGCCGGAAGTCCCCGGCCGACACGATCGCGTCCGGCGTCGCCGCCAGCGCCTGCGGCAACGTCCGTACGGCCGCCGCCGGTACGCCCAGGGGGCGCAGGCGGGACTCCCAGGCCGTCGCGGTGTCGGTGGCCAGGGACTTGGTCACGACGTCGAGCACCTCTTCGCGACGCGCCGCGCGTTCGGCCATCGTCGGGAAGCCCTCGATGCCCGCCTCCGTGGCGAAGGACTTCCAGAAGCTGTCGTGGGTGATGAAGAGGGCCAGGTGACCGTCGGCCGTGGGGAAGAGCTGCGCCGGTACGTAGTAGGAGTGCGCGCCGAGCGGCAGGCGACGCGGCTCCACGCCCTCGTTGAGATAGGCCGACGCCCGGTAGTTGAGCTGAGAGAGCATCACATCCCGTAGCGAGACCTCCACTTGGCCGCCGCGCCCGGAGACGATCTGCGCGAGCAGGCCGAGGGCTGCGGTCAGGCCGGAGGAGTTGTCGGCCGAGGAGTAGCCCGGCAGCGTCGGGGGCCCGTCCGGGGCGCCGGTGAGCGCGGCCACGCCCGTGGCCGCCTGGACGACATAGTCGAAGGCCGGATCGTCACCGGCGTCGAGGCCGAAGCCGGTGAGCGCGACGCAGACGATCCGTTCGTTCCACTTCTTCAAAGTCTCGTAGGTGAGCCCGAGCCGGTGGATCGCCGACGGTTTGAGGTTGACCAGCAACGCGTGTGCGTCGCCGACGAGTTCACCCAGCCGGGCCTGACCGTCCGCCGTGGTCAGATCGAGGCGGACACTGCGCTTGCCCCGGTTGAGGCTGGCGAAGTACGCGTCGCTCACCTGCCGGGAGATGTCCCCGCCCGGCGGCTCGATCTTGATGACCTCGGCGCCCAGGTCGGCCAGCATCATCGTGGCGTACGGGCCCGCCAGCATATGGCCGACCTCCAGGACCCGGATGCCGGACAGCGGGCCGGGGACCGTACCGCCGGAGGTCATCGGAAGTCCGCCGCGATCTGGGCGAGCACCTCGCGGGTCCGGCGCTTGGAGGCGATCAGTTCCTCACGGCCCTCACCGATCGGCAGCAGCCGTACCGACAGGTCGGTGACCCCCGCGTCGGCGAAGCGCCGGAACCGCGCCGCGATGGCCCTCTCGTCACCCGCCGCGCACAGATCACCGATGTCGCGGGCGTCGCCGTGGTCCAGCAGCCGCTGGTAGTTGGGCGAGATCTCGGCCTCTCCGAGGATCCGGTTGGCACGCTCGCGCGCCGTGTCGACCTCGGAGGGCCTGCACAGGCAGACCGGGATGCCCGCGACGATCCTCGGCGCCGGACGTCCCGCGCCCTCCGCCGCCTTGGTGATACGGGGGACGACATGGTCGGCGACCGCGCGTTCGTCGGCCATCCACAGGACCGTTCCGTCGGCCCGCTCCCCCGCGAGCGCCAGCATGACCGGGCCGAGCGCGGCGAGCAGGACGGGCAGCGGGGCCACCGGTCCGAGGTCGAGTGGGTTGTGGACCGTGAAGGTGCCGTTCTCGACGTCGACGGGCCCCGGTCCGTGCAGCGCCGCGTCCAGGACGTCCAGGTAGTCGCGGGTGAAGGCGGCGGGCCGCTCGTAGGGCAGCCCGAGCATGTCCTGGATGATCCAGTGGTGCGAGGGCCCGAGGCCCAGCGCGAGCCGCCCGCTCGCGGCGGCCTGCGCGGACAGCGCCTGGCGCGCGAGCGCGATCGGGTGCTGTGCCTGGAGCGGTACGACCGCGGTTGCGATCTCGATCCGTTCGGTCCGCGCACCCATGAGGGCCACGGCCGTCAACGCGTCGAAGTCCGTGGGGATCTGCGGCACCCATGCGGTGTCGAGGCCCGCCTGCTCCGCCCATGTCACATCGTCGATCATCCGCGCGACCTTGCGCGTCGAGTCCCCGCGCTCCGGACCGATCATCACACCGACCCGCACAGTGCCTCCCAGTTTGCGATGTTCCGAGGTTTCGGGCTGTCGGCCTCCCGCGTCATCCGGCAGGGGCAGGTCGGGTCGTCAGGGCGAGGCGGGGACGACCGCCGTCAGAGCGCGCACCTCCGCCACGATGGCGTCGAGGGGCGTCCCGGTCGGGAAGACGGCCGCCGCGCCCGCCGTCTTCATGCGGGGCACGTCCGACAGGGGGATGGTGCCGCCCACGACGACGGCGATGTCGTCGGCCCCGGCGGCCCGCAGCCCTTCGACGACCCGGGCGGTCAGGGCCAGATGCGCCCCGGAGAGGATGCTGAGACCGACCACGGCGACGTCCTCCTGGAGCGCGGTCGCCACGATGGTGTCGACGCGCTGGCGGATGCCGGTGAAGACCACCTCGAAGCCTGCGTCGCGCAGTGTCCGCGCGACGATCTTGGCGCCGCGGTCGTGGCCGTCCAGGCCGGGTTTGGCGATGAGCACACGGGTCGACATCAGAACACCACCGGTTGCTGGAACTCGCCCCAGACCGCCTTCAGGGCGGCGACCATCTCGCCGACCGTGCAGTAGGCCTTGGCGCAGTCGATGAGCAGGGGCATGAGGTTGTCGGTGCCCTCGGCGGCGTGGGCGAGCGCGGCGAGGCGGCCCTGGACGGCCGCGGCGTCGCGGGTGGCCTTCACGTCGGCGAGCCGCTTCAGCTGCCGGTCGCGGCCCTCCCCGTCCAGCTCGTACGTCTCCAGGCGGGGCGGCGGCTCGGGCGTGGCGAAGCGGTTGACCCCGACCACCGGCCGGGTGCCCGCCTCGACCTCCTGGTGGAGGCGGTAGGCCTCGTCGGCGATGAGACCCTGGAGGTAGCCGTCCTCGATCGCCCGGACCATCCCCCCGTGATGTTCCAGGTCCGCCATGATCCGGGCGATGCGTTCCTCGGTGGCATCCGTCAGGGCTTCCACGAAGTACGAGCCGCCGAGCGGATCCGCGACCCGGGCGACGCCCGTCTCATGGGCGAGGATCTGCTGGGTGCGCAGGGCGAGTGTCGCCGACTCCTCGCTGGGCAGCGCGAACGGCTCGTCCCAGGCGGCGGTGAACATCGACTGCACGCCCCCCAGCACCGAGGCCATCGCCTCGTACGCCACCCGGACCGTGTTGTTCTGCGCCTGCGGCGCGTAGAGCGAGGCGCCGCCCGCTACACAGCCGAAGCGGAACATCGACGCCTTGTCGGTGCTCGCTCCGTATCGCTCGCGGACGATCGTCGCCCAACGGCGGCGTCCGGCACGATACTTGGCGATCTCCTCGAAGAAATCGCCGTGCGTGTAGAAGAAGAAGGAGATCTGCGGGGCGAACCGGTCGATCGTCATCCGTCCGCGGGCCAGCACCGTGTCGCAGTACGTGACCCCGTCGGCGAGCGTGAAGGCCATCTCCTGGACGGCGTTGGCGCCGGCGTCGCGGAAGTGCGCGCCGGCCACCGAGATCGCGTTGAACCGCGGCACCTCGGCCGCGCAGAACTCGATGGTGTCGGCGATCAGCCGCAGGGACGGCTCGGGCGGCCAGATCCAGGTGCCCCTGGACGCGTACTCCTTGAGGATGTCGTTCTGGATCGTCCCGGTGAGCTTCGCCCGGGGTACTCCGGAGCGCTCGGCCGCGGCCACGTAGAACGCCAGCAGGATCGCCGCCGTCCCGTTGATGGTGAAGCTCGTGCTGATCCGGTCGAGAGGGATGTCCTCGAAAAGCACTTCGGCATCGGCGAGGGTGTCGAGGGCGACGCCGACCCGGCCGACCTCCTCGCTCACCTCGGGATCGTCGGAGTCGTAGCCGCACTGGGTGGGCAGGTCGAGCGCCACGGACAGTCCGGTGCCGCCCTGTTCGAGCAGATAGCGGTAGCGGCGGTTGGACTCCTCGGCGGTACCGAAGCCGGAGTACTGGCGCAGCGTCCACAGCCGCCCCCGGTAGCCGGAGGCGTAGTTGCCGCGGGTGAAGGGGAAGCGGCCCGGTTCGGGCGGCTCGGCACGCCGGTCCGACGGTCCGTAGACCGGCTTGAGGGGGATGCCGGAGGCGGTCCGGGAGAAGTCGTCCTTCTCCGGCGGCTTCTCTGGATGCGTCATCGCAGTTGGTCCTTCATCACCTTGCCGGTGGCGTTCAACGGCAGTTCGTCGAGGAACTCCACGTACCGGGGCACCTTGAAACCGGCCATCCGCTGCCGGCTCCAGGCGATGAGCTCGTCCTCCGACAGGGGACTTCGCCGTACGACGAAGGCCTTGCCCACCTGCCCGAGCCGCTCGTCCGGTACGCCGATGACGGCGGCCTGCGCGACGGCCGGATGCTCCATCAGGAAGCCCTCGATCTCGGCCGGGTAGGCGTTGAAGCCGCCCACGATGAACATGTCCTTCTTGCGGCCGACGATCCGCAGATGCCCCCGGTCGTCGAGCGTTCCGAGGTCCCCGGTGTGCAGCCAGCCGTCGCAGTCGATCGCCTCGGCGGTGGCGGCGGGGTCGTCGAGGTAGCCGCGCATGACGCTGTACCCGCGCACCAGCACCTCGTCGTCGTCCGCGATGCGGATCTCGACGCCGTCGCACGGGGTGCCGACGGTCGTGGCGATGTCCTCGAACGAGTCGCCGGGCCGCGACGCCGTGGCCGTCCCCGCCTCGGTCAGGCCGTACCCCGTCATGATCGACTGGAAGGGGAGTTCGCTCACGATCCTGCGGACGAGTTCCACCGGGATGTCGGCGGCCCCGGTGACGGCCACCCGCAGCGTGGACAGATCGCGCCCGCCCTGTGCGGACAGCAGCGAGTGGTAGAGCGTGGGCGGGCCCGGCAGGACCGTCACCCTCTCGCGCTCCACCAGTTCGAGGACGCGGTCCACGTCGAAGACGGGCACGGGGAGGATGGTCGCGCCTCGGATCAGGGACGCGATACAGCCCGCCTTGTACCCGAAGATGTGGAAGAACGGGTTGACGATCAGATAGCGGTCGCCCTCCCTCAGGCCCGCGAGGTCGCACCACTCCGCGTACAGCCGCAGCGTCTGGGCGTGGGTCATCAGCACGCCCTTGGGCCGCCCGGTCGTTCCGGAGGTGAACGCGATGTCGCACACGTCGTCACCGCTCACCTCCACCTCGTACGGTGAACCGCTCGCGAGGAAGTCCGACTTGAGGTCGATCACCGGCACGCCGGGCGGAGCGTCGAAGTCCAGGCCGAGGAAGCCCTTCTCGACCAGGACGGCCTTGGCTCCGCTCCTGCGGATGATGTCGCCCGCCTCGTCCGGCTTGAACCGGGTGTTGACCGGGACCAGCACTCCGCCGGCGGTCAGCAGGCCGAAGGCCGCGACGATCCACTCGGCGGAGTTGGGCGCCCAGATCGCCACCCGGTCGCCCTTGACGACCCCGGCCGACGCGAAGGCTCCCGCGGCCACCCGCACGCGGTCGGTCAACTCCGTGAAGGTGAGCCGGAGCCGACCGTCCACGACCGCTTCCGCGTCACCGAAGCGGTCGGCCGCGCTGAGCACCATCCGCGGGATGGTCCCCCATGTCAGGGCGTTGTCTCCCACTTCATACGCCGATCAACCGGGCCAGATTGCCGCCCATGATCTTGGCCTGGTCGGCGTCCTTCATTCCCTTGAGCGCGTCGATGTAGGTGACCGGGTCGGCCAGGCCCTCGGGGTGCGGGTAGTCGGAGCCGAACAGCACCCGCTCGACGCCCACGATCTTGGACAGCTCGGCCATGTCCTCCTCCCAGAACGGGCTGATGTGGATCCTGTTCCTGACCTCTTCGACCGGGTCGCCGAGGAATCCCCGCGGCTGCTTCTTGTAGACGCCGGCCAACTGGTCGAGCAGGGGCACCAGCCAGGAGGAGCCGTTCTCGATGACCGAGACCTTGAGCTCCGGGAACCGGAACAGCGCGCCGTGGCAGACCCAGGAGGCCACCGCGTCGGTGACCGGCCGCCACTCGTTCATCATCCGGAAGACCTGCGCCTGGAACGGCGTCATCTCCTGGTTCTTGCCCTCCCAGTCACTGGCGTACCGGGAGTAGCCACTGTCGGAGGAGTGCATCGCCACCAGCACGCCCGCCTCTTCCACCCGCTTCCAGAACGGGTCGAACTCCGGCAGCGCGAAGGAGCGGGAGCCGCCGTACCCGGGGACCGGGGCGGGCCGGACCAGGATCGCCCGCGCTCCGCGTTCCAGGCACCACTCCAGTTCGGCGATGGCCTTGTCCAGGATCGGCAGGCTGATGACCGGTGTGGTGAAGATCCGGTCCTTGTAGTTGAACTGCCAGGTTTCGTGCAGCCACCGGTTGAGCGAGTGGACGACGGCATGGATCAGCTCCGGGTCGTCCCGCATCCGCTCCTCGACCAGGCTGGCGAGAGTCGGGAACATCAGGGTCTGGTTGATCCCCAGGTCGTCCATGAGTTCCAGCCGCGGCCCGGGTTCACGGAACGCGGGAATCGACCGCATCGGTTCACCGAACAGCTCCCGGTGCGACTTGCCCTCGGGATTGCCCTCCCGGAAGTAGTCCTCCCACGCCCCCGGCCGGGCGACCACCTCGAACGTGGGGTTGGGGATGTAATCGCTTATCTGCCCGCGAATCGCGATCTTCGTACGGCCCTTCACCTGCACGTACTGCACGGCACCCGCGTACCGCTCCGGCAGGTACCGGGTGAGTGCGTCCTCGGTCTCGTACAGGTGGTTGTCCGCGTCGAACAGTGGATACGGCAACACGCGCGACGGCATGAGATCCTCCTTCGCTGATTACGAGAATCCTATTCTCAACTTTCATGTACTGCAATGTCCCGACGGAGAACGAGCTTCTGGACCTTGCCGCTCGCCGTCCGCGGGAACTCTTCGAGGACACTCAGCTCCTCCGGCCACTTCTGCCGGGCCAGCCCCACCAGGTCGAGGTGGGCGCGCATCTCGTCGAGCGTGGGCGCGAGATGACCGGGCTTCAGCCGGACGAACGCCGCCGCGTGCTCACCCAGTCGCGCGTCGGGAGCGGCCACGACAGCGGCCTCAGCGACGGCCGACAGGGCGAGCAGCGCCTCCTCGACCTCCAGCGCGCCGATGTTCTCGCCGCCGCGGATGATGATGTCGGCCTTGCGGTCGGTGATGGTGAGATAGCCGTCCTCGTCGATCACGCCGATGTCACCGGTGCGGTACCAGCCCTCCTCGTCGAAGGCGCGCTCGGTCAGTGCCGGATCGGTGTAACCGAGGCACAGATCGGGCCCACGGCTGAGGATTTCGCCGTCCTCGGCCAGCCGGATCTCCGCTCCGGGCAGGACGTCCCCGTCGGTGTGGAGCCGCTTGCGCTCGGGCGCGGTGTGCCGGGAGCCCGTGATCGAGGGGTGCTCCGTGCTGCCGTACGAGCGGAAGACCGTGATGCCGAGCTCCGCCAGGCGGGTGGTGACCGCGGCCGGGACCGCCGCCCCGCCCAGGCCCGCGTACTTCATGTGCGCCAGATGCCGGGGTGTGAAGTCGGGATGGTCGAGGAGGCTCGTCATGTAGTACGCCGCTCCGCCCCCTACGGTGAGTCCGTCACGCCCCATCAACTCCAGCGCCCGGCCGGGGTCCCAGGTGTCGGCGAGGTGCACCGGGGAGCCGTCGCGGACGGGGATGAGGAAGGCGTTCACCATCCCGATGAAGTGCCCGACGGGAGCCGAGGTGAGTTGGCGGCCACGGTCGGGCGGGTAGAGCCCGGCAAGTTGGCGTGTCTCGAAGCCGAGCGTCTGGTGCGAGTGCACGACACCTTTGGGATCGCGCGTGGTGCCGGAGGTGAACGCGATCAGGGCGGGCCCCGCGGGGTCCGTCGCGAGGACGCCGGTCAGCGGGTCGTCGGCGAGCAGGTCGTCGAAGTCCCGCCCCACCACGCCGACCACGGGCACCTCGGCACACAGGTCCGCCTGGTGTTCCATCCGGCCGAAGCGCGCGGCCGTGACGAAGACGCGCGGCGCGACCGCGTCGAGGATGTATCCGACTTCCTTGCGGCCGTAGAAGTGGACGATCGGCACCACGACCGCACCGAGGAAGGCCGACGCCCAGAACACCGCCGCGGCCTCCATCCAGTTGGGCAGCTGGAACGCGACGACGTCACCGGGGCCGACACCTCGGGCCCGCAGTCCGGCGGCGAGCCTCCGGGCGACCCGCTCGACGTCCCCGAAGGTCCCCTCCCAGGGCCGCACGTCCGAATGCACGCGGAACTCGACGTCGGGAGCGGCGACCAGACCGGACGCCAGCAGATCCCCGATCGTCTCCCGAGTCCACCAGCCCTCGGCCTCGTACCGCTTGATCAGCTCGGCGGGCATCGATCGCATGATGAGAACCCCTCCTCGACACGAGAGCGCGAAACCGCGAGTCCGAGAATTGCACTCTCGCAGAGTGAGAAGCTAAATTCCATACATGGTACGAGACCACGGCTTCCACCCGGTCCGGATCAAGCGGATCGTCCAGGAGACAGCCGACACGCGCACATACGTGCTCGACGCCCCGTTCCCCTACCGAGCCGGGCAGTTCGTGACGGTCAGGGCCTGCGGCACCCTGCGCAGCTACTCGATGTCGAGTTCCCCGGACACCGACGCCGAGTTGATGACGACGGTGAAGCGCGTCCCCGGCGGCCTGGTGTCGAACTGGATGCACGACCATCTCGAACCCGGCGACGTCATCGAAACCACGACTCCCGCCGGGGTCTTCTGTCTGCGCGAGAGCGGCACACCACTGGTCGCGTTCTGCGGCGGCAGCGGCGTCACACCGATCCTGTCGCTCACCAAGTCCGCGCTGGCGACGACGAGTCGGCGGGTGCGCGTCCTGTCGGCCGACCGGGACGCCGGCTCGATCATCTTCGGGTCCGCGCTGGCCGAGCTCTCCGAGCGGCACCCGGACCGGTTCGAGATCCGCCACCACCTGGACGACCAGGGGGGATTCGTCGCCGAGGCGCAGGTACGCGAGTTCACCGGCGGCGACCTGGACGCGGATTTCTATCTCTGTGGACCCGCGCCCTTCATGGACCTGGTCGAGCGTGCCCTGCTCGCCCACGGCGTCGACGGCGCCCAGATCTTCGCCGAGCGTTTCACGCCCACGACCGAAGCAAGCGCCCCAGGAGGTCGCACCACGAACGCGGAGAAGGACGGCACGGTCAGCATCGTCCTCGCCGGCAAACGGCGCACGGTCCCGCAACACCCCTGCGAGACCCTCCTGGAGAGCGCGCGTCGGGCCGGCCTCTTCCCGCCCTTCTCCTGCGAGTCGGGCAACTGCGGCACCTGCATCGCGCACGTCACCGAGGGGGAGGCCAAGATGCGCGTGAACAACGCGCTCGACGACGACGAGGTCACCGAGGGCTGGGTCCTCACCTGCCAGGGCGAACCCGTGAGCGCCCACATCACCGTCGTCTACGAGAACTGACGGGCACGAGAACCGACGGCCATCGGTCTGGACTGCCGCACTCGGCGAGAATAGAATATGCGCTTTACGAGAAGCGCAATCTCCCCACCAGAGAAGCAGGCATGGTAGATCTTGAAGTGGACCGAGGCCTGGCGGTCATCACCATCGACCGCCCGCACGCCCGCAACGCCATCGCGCCGACGACCATGGACGAGCTGGACAAGTCCATCGACGCAGCCACGGACGCGGACGCCCGAGCCCTGGTCATCAAGGGCGCGGGCGAGCGCGCGTTCGTGTCGGGCGGCGACCTGAAGGAACTGGCCGCGATCCGCACCGAGGACGAGGCGACGGCCATGGCCCTGCGCATGCGGGGAATCTGCGACCGGCTCGCGAACTTCCCCGGCCCGGTGATCGCCGCTCTGAACGGCCATGCCCTGGGCGGCGGGGCCGAGGTCGCCATGGCCGCCGACCTGCGCATCGCCGCGGACGACATCAAGATCGGCTTCACCCAGGTGAACCTGGCGATCATGCCCGCGTGGGGTGGCGCCGAGCGTCTCGCCGCACTGGTCGGCAGGGGGCGGGCTCTGCTGCTCGCGGCCTCCGGAACCGTGCTCGGCGCGGCGGAGGCCGAGCGGCTCGGGCTGGTGGACCGGGTGCTGCCGCGGGCCGACTTCGACCAGGGCTGGCGCGCCCTGGCCAGGTCCCTCGCCACCGTCCCGGCGCGGGAGATCAAGTACGTCATGAGTGGCGCCGTACCGGGAGCGGAGGCGGCGCGTGCCTTCGCCCGCCTGTGGGTGGCCGACGAACACTGGCAAGCGGTGGAGAAGGTGATGTCCCGTGACAAGTGACGTCCGGGTGGAAACGAGCCCCGTCGGTCCGATCGTGCGTCCGCCCGGCAACGCCGAAGGGGTCATCCTCTATCTGCACGGCGACCGGCACCTCTCGTGCCGTCCGCAGGCGGCTCTCGACCTGGCCGAACGCCTCGCCGCGTGGACGGACACCGTCGTGGTCTGCTCCCGCTACGGGTCCACCTTCCCGGCCGCGCTCGACGACGTCCACGCCGCTTACGACCACTGCGAGGCCAGAGGGCCGGTGACGGTGGCGGGCGAGCGGCTGGGTGCCGGGCTCGCCGCCGCCCTGCTGGTGCGGCTGCGCGACCTCGGCGCCCCGCCGCCCCGGTGCGGGGTGCTGAACTCGGCGCTGCTCGACATGACCCTGGACGCCCCGAGCCTGCTGCTCAACTCGGCGGCCGACCCCACCTTCGACGTCCGCGAACTGCGGCGCCGGGTCGCGCACTTCGCCGCCGGCACCGCGCCGACCGACCCACTGCTCAGTCCACTCCACGCCAACCTGCACGGACTGCCCCCGGTCCAGCTCCTGGCGGCGGGTACGGATCCCCTGCTGGACGACTCTCTGGGATTCGCCGCCCGCGCGGCCCACTCCGGCGTGACGGTGGACCTGCGCATCCGGCCCGACGCCGTGAGCCTCTACCCCGAAACCGTGGCCGTGATGGCCGACTTCATACGGGCGTGGACCCCAGCAGGACGGAGAGCACGTCCCGCATGATCTCGGGGTAGTCGTCCTGCTCTCCGTCCAGCAGCCACTGCTGCTGCATGCCGTCGAGCATCGCCAGCATGGCCCGGGCCGCGGCCCGCGGGGCCAGACCGCTGGGCAGGCGGTCCCCGTATCGCTCGGTGAGCCGCTTGACCATCTGTTCCTGCAGGGACTCGTAGTGGTCGTGCAGGTAGTGCTGCGCCGGATCGACGCCGGTCATCCCGTCGGCCAGCATCACGCTGTGGACCTGGGCCAGGCAGGGATACGTGTGGTCATAGGCGACGACCTCGGCGAACAGACCCGGCCAGTCGTCCTGGTCGTCGCGGCCGACCAGATGCTCGCGGTTGAGGTCCTCACGGAATCGCAGGAGCGCCAGGAAGAGCTTCTTCTTGCTCGGAAAGTAGTGGAGCACGCCCTGCCGGGTCAGCCCCACGCACTCGGCGACCGCGTCGATCGAGGTCCCCCGATAGCCACGGTCCGCGAACACCCGCAGGGCCGCCTCAAGGATTTCCTCGCGCCGAGCGTGTGTCATCCCGTCCCCCTCCCGCGACGTCATCCCGTCCCCGTCCCGCGACGGACCGTACCGACGTAACACTACGTTTGCCGTCGCCGACAGGGGAGACCTCGAACACCTGCCGTTCGGCGCTCAGCGCCGGTGCTCGATGAGGGCGAGGGTGGCGTCCGCGGCCTCCAGCACGATGCCCGTCGAGGCCTTGGCCGCGTCGGCCAGATCGGCCACCAGCCGGACGTCCTTGCGCAGCAACGGTCCGGCCTGCGACGCGATGCGGTCCAGCGTCCCGCCTGCGGCCGCGATCCGGCCCAGCGCGAAGCTCGATCCACTGCCGTGGGCCATCACCTCGGCGAGGCCGACGGGGTCGACGTCGAATTCCTTGCCGAGCGCGAGCGCGGCCGCGGCGGTCGCGAGGTTGGCCGTGAACAGAACGTTGTTGAGGAGCTTGGTGAGTTGCCCGGAGCCCAGCGGGCCCATGTGGACGACGGGATCGCCGTACGTCTCGAACACCCGGCGGCAGAATCTGACCGTGCCGGACTCGCCGCCGACCATCACCAGCAGGCGGCCCTGGGCCGCCGCCCGGCCGCCGCCGCTCACGGGCGCGTCGATCAGCGCGACGCCGCATGCCCGGGCCCGTGCGGCGAGGCGGTGGCAGGTTTCGGGGTGGACGGTGCTGTGCACGGCGATCACACCGCCCTGCCGCAGCCCCGCCAGCACGCCGTGGTCCCCGGCGACGACCTCCTCGACGTCCGCGTCGTCGCCGACGCACACGCAGACGAGGTCGCTGGCGGTGGCCAGTTCGGCGGGTGAGGCGGCCCGCTTCGCGGGAGTGTCGTCGAACGGGGTGAGCGAGGCGGGCCGGCGGGCCCACAGGGTCGTCGCAAAGCCCGCGTCGACGATCCGGCGTGCCATGGGGGCACCCTGGCTGCCGAGGCCGATGAATCCGACGCGCATCAGCGGGCCTCCTGCTCGGCCGGCTCCGGCACGGATGGTGCCTCGGTTGCCGGTTCCGGGCGCCAGAACACCGCGAGCAGGCCTGCCGTCGCCGCCACGGCCACCCCGAGGGCGATGCCACCGCCGGCCCAGCCGGTCACGTCGATGTCGCCCGCGTGGTCCACGGACAGCCGCCCGGGGCCCAGTACGGCCAGGGCCAGCGCGACCACCGCCAGCACGAGGACGTACTCGTACCCCTCTTTGAAGACGAAGAAGCCGTTCGGCCGGTGCGCGAGGATTCCCGCGACCAGCATCACCGAGATGACCGCCGCGCAGGCCAGCGGTGTGAGCAGTCCGGCGATCAGCAGGAGGCCCGCGCCCACTTCGGTGACGACGCTCATCCACGCCTGCAGCGTTCCGTGCCGCAGACCGAGGCCGGAGAACCAGCGGGCGGTGCCCTCGATCCGGCCACCGCCCCGCCAGTGGTTGAGCCCGTGCGCGATCATGACGATGCCCAGAACCACCCGTACCAGCAGCAGCGCTCCCACCTCGGCGTCGCTCAACTCGCCCTCCCAGGCCGTTGTTGTACCGCGCTCGCGCGAGCCAGCACGCACTCCTCGACGAACGACAGGATCTTGAGGTGGTACGCCATGGCCGTCAGCCCGATGCTCAAGTTGTGGCCGCCGTCCGCCTGTTCGTCGACGACGACCCGGGGCGAGGCGGTGAACATGGACGCGACGTCGGCCAGTGCCGAGGGACCGGGCCGCCACACCCGCTCGTACTCGCCGAGCGTGTAGTGCACGGGCACGCGCACCTGCGCGGCGAGCCCTGGGAAGTCGACCGTCCAGTTCCTCGCGACGACGCCTTCGTAAGCGGGCGAGGGGGACACGATACGAGCCCCACCGACGACGTCGGACGCATAGAGGTGGTCCGGCTGCCAGATCAGGTCGCGCACCCCGCGGCCCGACCGCCTCGGCCAGTCGTCCTCCCGCCGCCACGCCCCCATGATGTCCACCGCGTCGTCGTGGTGGTGCCGCCCGGTGCCGGCGATCTCCACGCCGAGCAGTTCGCTCCCCCGCGGGTCACCGGCCATGCGCAGCGCCAGTTCGCAGCCGATGGAGTGCGCGAGCAGGAAGACGCCCTCCCCTCGCGGGCGGGCGGCGAGCAGCCGGTCCACCGTCGCGTAGGCGAGATCGACCCGCCGCTCGACGGGCGCCAACTCCTCGGCGTACGGGGCGGAACTGCCGTATCCGGGCCGGTCGGGCGCGACGACGGTGAACCCGAGCGCCGCACCGGTCCGCAGCAGCGACAGGGGCGGTCTGCCCGGATAGTCGAAGTAGGTCGAGTTCGCGGCTCCACCATGCAGGGCCACGACGACGGCCCGTGGCTGTCGCGCCTCTTGAAGCAGCGCCGATACGGGGATGCCGTCGACGTCGACGACGCGGGAGACGCCACTCACGTGTCCGCCCGGAGAAGCAGCACACCGCTCGGGGTGAGTCCGCCGCTGCTCGCGACGGCGACCCGGGCGCCCGGCACCTGTCGGGCGCCGCCCTCGCCGCGCAGCTGCACCACGGCCTCGTGGACGAGACCCATGCCGTGGGTGCGGCCGTGCGACAGCTGGCCGCCGTGGGTGTTCAGTGGCAGTGGTCCGTCCCTGGCGATGTTCTTGCCCCCGTCGAGGAAGTCCCTGGCCTCACCGATGCCGCAGAAGCCGAGCGCCTCGATCCAGGAGAGACAGTTGAAGGTGAATCCGTCGTAGAGCTCGGCCACATCCACGTCAACGGGGCGCAGCGACGTACGTGTCCACAGGTGCGCGGACTGTCCGAGCACCTGCGGTTCATGGGTCAGGGTGCTCTGGTCCCATTCCAGCCGCTCCATGATCTGGGTGCCGACGGCTTCCACCAGGATGGGCGGCTTGGCCAGGTCCCGTGCGGCGTCCACGGCCGACACGATCACGGCGACCGCTCCGTCGCAGGGCACGTCGCAGTCGTACAGCCCGAACGGCGTGGTGACCGTCCTGGCCGACAGGTAGTCGTCCATCGTCATCGGCTCGCGGTAGATCGCTGTGGGGTCGAGCCCGGCGTTCGCCCGCTGGTTGAGCGCGATCCAGCCGAGCGTCTCGCGCATGGTGCCGTAGTGGTGGAAGTGGCGCTGCGCGTTCTGGGCCAGGGTGTGCGCCGCCGAAACCGCACCGAAGGGCTTCTGCCAGCCCGTGACCGTGCTGCCCGCGGGCTGAGCGATCCGGCCGCGGCGCACCAGTTCGCCGTACGTGGCCTCCCACACCGTACGGAAGCACAGCACATGCCGGGCCAGTCCGCCCGCGACCGCCAGCATCGCCGCGATGAGCGAGCCGCCCGGACCGAAGGTCTCGGCACCGCTGTTGAACCAGGTGGGCCTGATCCCGAGGGCGTCCTCCAGTGCGGTGATCCCCCCTTCGGCGAATCCGCCGTACGCCCCGGCGCCCGGGTAGGTCGCCAGGCCGTCGATGTCGTCGACGGTGAGGCCGGCGTCCGCGACGGCGCTCGCGCAGGCCCGTGCGGTCAGCGACAGCGGCGGGACCATCAGGCGGCGCCCGATCTCCGACATGCCGATACCGCTGATCGCGACCTTGTCCTCGAACTTCTCGGGGGTGGCCATCGGGCGTACGTGGCGCCGCAGTCGGTCGGGTTCCAGCTCGTCCGAGGGCAGCGGAGCCGGGGGGCCCTGCTCGGGCGCGGGGCGGAAGAAGGGGAGCCAGACGTCCTCGACGGGTTCGAAGACGACCTCCATCCGCATGCCGAGTTCGAGCTCGCCAGGGTCGCATTCGACGAGGTTGGTGGTGAGCCGGACCCGGGTGTCCTCCTCGATGGCGACCTGCGCCACGACGTAGGGCGCGGGCAGGCCGGGCATGCTGAACCGGTGGTTGACGGTGAACCCGATCAGGGTCGCGTACCCCGAGACCGCCCGCACCCCGGTCTCGTGCCCCCGGCAGTACCTGCAGACCGGCTGCGGTGGGTGCAACAGGGCCGCGCAGGACGCGCACTCCGTCAGGCGCAACCGGCCGTCCGCGCCGGAGGTCCAGAAGAACTCGTTCTCCTCCGTGATCACCGGCAGCGGACGTCCCATGGGTCCGGTCACATCCTCTCCTCACTCCTTACGGGCCCCGAAGATCAGCGTTCGATCCTCGCCCGGTCCTTGCGTACCGTGACCGGCTCGGCGAGCCGCTGTTCGTCGCACACTTTCTGGAGGATCTCCAGGGTCTCCTCAAGGCCGGCACCGAGCCTGCGGCCCGGTGTGAAGGTCGCCGGGAGGTGCTGCATGCCCTGGATGACGCCGATCGTTTCGTAGTGCACCGCGCCCTCGGGGTCGCAGTGGAAGTCCGGCATCCGGTCGAGTACGTGAGTGACCATCCGCTTGAACACCGTGCGCGCCACGTTCGAGCCGATGCAGCGGTGGATGCCGAGGCCGAAGCTGCTGTGCCGGTTGCCCTTGCGCTCCAGGTCGACGGAGTGGGGGTCCGGGAAGACCGAAGGGTCGCGGTTCGCCATCGCCCAGGACAGCCAGAGCCGCTCGCCCTCCTTGAACTGTGTACCGGCGATCTCGCAGTCGGCGGAGAACGTGCGCCCGTCGCCCGGCGCCGGCGTGTAGTAGCGCAGGAACTCCTCGGTCGCGGAGTCCAGCAGCTTGCCGCGCTCCCGGCTGAGACGGTCCCGCTCGGCCGGGTTCTCCGAGAGCCACTCCAGCGCGTGCGCGGTGAGCGCCGTCGTGGTGTCGAAGCCGCCACCGATCAACAGGGCCAGTACGCCCAGGAGTTCGTCGTCAGACGGATTCTGGCCGTTGATCTCCGCGCGGACGAGGGCGTCCACCAGGCCCGGTCGCGGATTCTGCCGGATCTCCGCGATGGTCATGGCCAGGTCCATCCCCATCGCTCGTTGCAGTTCGAGGACGCGCGCCTGGCCGGGCGAGTTCGGGGGTGTGTAGACCGAGGCGTGCGCCGCCTCGTTGTAGAGGGTCCACTTCTTGACCGGGATGCCCATCATGGCCAGCGTGAGCACGGCCGGGACTATATTGGCGAGGTCGTCGACGAAGTCGATCCGCCCTTCCTCGATCCTCTCGTCGAGGCAGGCCCGCACCACTTCGTCGATCAGCGGAATCCAGCGGCTGATGGCGGCCGGGGACAGATACGGGTTGAGTGTCTGGCGGTAGTAGCGCTGCTCGGGCGGATCCATCTCCAGGAAGCCGCCCCTGGCGGCCTTCGCCCGCGGCGGCGGAGGGATGGTGATGCCCTGGTATCCGCGCCGCTCGCCCTTCACATCGTGGTCGTTGGACAGGAACTCGGCGGCCCTGGCCAGGTCGAAGACCTCACGGTTGCCACTGGCGACCCAGTGGCCGCCGTAGGTGTCCGACCAGGCGACGGGGCACTTGGACTGCAACTCCTGGGTGATCGCCTGGAATTGGTGACGGTACTCGGGAGTGTGCCGGTCGAAGTGCACCGGGTTCTTCTTGCGGTCGTCGTCGTTGACGGAGTCGTCCGTGGTCATCGGATTCTGCTCCCCTCAGGAGATGAAGATCGCTCGCTCGGGGCAGGACCGGACCGCCTCGACGGCCTCGTCCTGCTGATCGTCCGAGACCTCTTCCTTGATCACCGACGAGTGACCGTCGACCTCGCTGAGTTCGAAGATGTCCGGAGCCCGCATGGCGCAGAGCGTGTGCCCCTGGCAGCGCTCGGGGTCCACCCGTACCTTCACGTCGCTTCCTTCCTGCCGCGGGGACAGCTACTTGAGATCCGCTATTTGAGATCCGCCGGCGTTTTGCCGACGTCGGGCAAGGTCATGGGCTTGGGGTAGGCGCCCTTGAACTTGTAGGGGGTCACATTGCAGCGATAGGCGCCGGCGTCGGGCTTGAAGTCGGCGACGGTCCAGCCCTTGGCGGTCGCCTTGACCGGGTTGAAGCACTTGGGCGGCACGGTGGAGGACGACAGGTCGATCGGGGCCTGCAGGCCACCGCCGGTCCACGCGGTCTGCTTGCGCGCGTTGTCGTACGCGCACTTGCGGGTGAGCTCGGCGCAGTCGCCGGCGGCCGAAGCGAACAGCAGCCAGCTGGAGAAGGCCTTCAGTGCCGGCAGCGTGACATGGGCGTCGGGGGCGTACTTCTTGAAGAGGTCCTCGACCATCTTGGTCGCCGGGTTGTCGGAGGCGTCCTCCAGCGGAGCGAAGCCGCCGAGGTCGGCGAAGTTGGCCTGCTTCGCGAGCGCGGGACCGGCCAGCTGGAGGAAGGCGGGGCCATAGGCGTTGCTGTTGGCGTCGATCCAGTCAGGTGCGTACCCGATGTTGGTGAGTACTTGTTCCAGCTTGGCCAGACTGGCGAAGTCGCCGAGGAAGACCAGTCCCTTGACCTTCTTGTTCTTGATGGCCTGGGCGTACGGCGTCCAGTCGGACACACCCTGGGCCGGATACAGGTCCGAGTAGGTGATCTTGCCGCCCGCCGCGGTCAGCGTCTCCTTGTCCTGCTCGGTGATGACCTTGACGACCGGGGAGTCTCCGGCGATGACGCCGATGCTGCTCGCCGACGCCGGGTACGCCTCCTTGACCAGCCAGGAGTAGTAGCCCCCGTAGGGCGAGTAACCGGTTGCGGCACCCTGGACGGTCACCTGAAGGTCCGATCCGATGGCCTGGCTGGTCTGGGCGGGGAACTCGGGGAGAAGGCAGTTCAGCCTGTCCTTGACGCCCATGCCGTCGAGCGCGGCGCCGCCGCCGACGAGCGCGAAGTCCGACCGGCAGGCCTCGATCATCCGCTGGCGGACCTCCATGTACTTGGAGTCATGGGTGACGGGGACGAGCTTGCGGCCGTTGATACCGCCCGCGTCGTTGCACCAGGAGGTGAACACCTTGGCCGCATTGACGAATTCGGCGTTCTTGGTGAAGCCGACGTCGCTGAAGACGCCGACCTTGATCTCGGAGTCGGTGACTCCCTGGGAGGTGGAGGCCTTGGGGCTGCCGGAGTGGCAGACGTTCTTGAGCGTGCCGAAGTCGGCCTGGGCGGCGGAGTCGGACGCCGACGGGGAAGGCTTGCCGTCGCTCGGCGTGGTGGTGGAACGGGCGGAACACCCGGCCAGGGCCAGGACGAGCGCGGCGATGAGCAAGCGCCTCATCGGTCCTCCTCGAGAGTCGTTCCCGAAGTGCAGTGATCAGGTGACCGCGCCCGCTTCTTTCAACTCGATGATGCGGGTCCAGTCCAGGCCCAGTTCCCTGAGGATTTCCTCGGTCTGGGCGGCGAACTCGGGCGCGGGCCCGAGCGGTGGTGCGGTGACGTCGAACTGCACGGGGCTGGCGGCGAGTTCGAGCTCGCCGGCCGGGAGCAGGTACTCGTTCGCCCTGATCTGCGCGTCGTCGCCCACCTGTAGGGAGTCCTGTATCGGGGCCCATGGCCCGGACAGGGTGGCGAAGCGTTCGGTCCACTCCGCGAGGGTGCGGGTGGCCAGCACCGCCCGCAGGATCTTGACGGCTTCCTCGGTGTGGGCGGCGATCAGCTCGGCCGTGCCGAAGCGGGGGTCGTCGGCCAGCTCCGGGTGGCCGATGTGGTGGCACACATCGGCCCAGAACTTGGCGGGTTGCAGCATCACGAAGGCCAGATAGCGCCCGTCGGCGGTGGGATACACACCCGACAGGGGGTTGGTCGGCGAGCCGTGGGCGCCCAGCGCCGGCGCCACGAAGGGTTGGCCGAGCCGCAGGGACAGCGCGACCGCGTGCCCCATGGCCCAGACGCCGCTGCCGAGCAGGGAGACGTCCACGACGGACGGTTCACCGGTGCGCTCGCGCCGGAGCAGCGCCGCCGCGATGCCCCCGGCGAGGTTGGTGCCGGAGATGGTGTCGCCGTACGCGGGTGCGGGCGGGCTGACCATTCCCTCCACGCCGGGCGGGGTGGCACTGGCCGCGGAGGATCCGCGGGCCCAGAAGGCGGTCATGTCGTATCCGCCCCGCTCCGCCTCGGGTCCGCGTGGACCGAGTGCGCTCCCCCGGGCGTAGATGATCCGGGGTTTCACCGCGCGGATGTCGTCCACGTCGATGCCGAGGCGCCGGCGGGCACCGGGCAGGAAGCTGGTCAGGAACACGTCCGCCCGGCGTACCAGGTCGAGCAGCACTTCCTTGCCCTCGGGACGCGCCATGTCGAGGCCGAGGCTGCGCTTGCCCCGGTTGGCGTGCTCGATGTTGGGGTTCGGGTCGCCCTCGACGCGCAGGGTGCCGGTCTGCCGCAGGCCGCGCTGCGGATCGCCGGTGACGGCGTGCTCGACCTTGATGACGTCCGCGCCCCAGTCGGCGAGCACGGCGCCCGCCGAGGGGACGAAGCCGTACATCGCGACCTCGAGGACGCGGATGCCTTCGAGCGGCCTCATGGGGTCACCGTCGCGAAGGCCTTGCGCTCCAGGAACTCCTCGAGGCCGGGGACGCCGCTCTCCCGGCCGACGCCCGACTGCTTGTATCCGCCGAAGGGCACGTCCTGGGAGAAGTAGTTGCCGCCGTTGATGCTGAACGTTCCGGTGCGGATCCTGCGCGCCACGGCGATCGCCCGCTCCTGGTCGCGGCTCTGCACCGCTCCGGAGAGGCCGAAGACCGAGTCGTTGGCGATGCGTACGGCGTCGTCCTCGTCGTCGTACGGGATGACGGCGAGCACGGGGCCGAAGACCTCGTCCTGCGCGATCTCACTGCTCGGGTCGACGCCGCTGAGCAGGGTCGGGGTGTAGAAGAAGCCGGGGTCGACCTTCTTGCCGCCGGTGACGAGTTTCGCGCCCGCGGCGACGGCCCGCTGGACCATGCCGTCGACCTTGTCGCGCTGCCGTGCGCTGATGAGGGGGCCCATGAAGGTCTTGGGGTCGGCGGGATCTCCGTACGACACCCGTTCGAGGCCGGCCGCGACCATCTCGACGATCGTGTCGTGGTGCTCCCTGGGCACGAGCAGCCGGGAGGTGAGGGCGCAGCCCTGCCCGGCGTGCGAGCAGATGGTGAAGGCCGCGAACATGGAGGCGGACTGGAAGTCGGCGTCGTCGAGGATGATCATGGCGGACTTGCCGCCGAGTTCCAGGAAGACCTTTTTCACGGTGGCGCTCGCGGCCTCCATGATCCGGCGGCCGGTGGCGGTGGAGCCGGTGAAGGTGATCATGTCGATGTCGGGGTGCTTGGTCAGCAGTTCACCGACGTCGGCACCGGAAGAGGTCAGGACGTTGACCACACCGGGCGGGAAGTCCGTGTGCTCGGCGATCAGTTCGCCGAGGGCGAGGGTGGTCAGCGGGGTGTCGGGGGCGCCCTTGAGGACGACCGTGCAGCCGGCGGCGAGCGCGGGGGCCAGCTTGGCCAGGGCGAGTTGGTTGGGGTAGTTGTACGGGATGATCGCGGCGACGACCCCGCCGGCCTCCTTCTCCACCCAGCGGTGATGACGCCGGCCCCTGATCTCGATGTCACCGAGGTCCTCGGTCAGGGGGTACTCGCGCAGCAGATCTGCGTAGTAGCGCACCAGCTTGACCGGCTCGTCGAGCTGAGGGCCGTGGGTGAGCATGCGGGGCGCGCCGACCTCGGCGATCGTCAGCTCACGCAACTCCTCCTTGTGCTCGTTGAGCACCCGGTCCAGCTGCTCGAGACAGCGCAGCCGCTGTGGCACGTCGGTGGACCAGTTCGTGGTGTCGAAGGCGCGGCGGGCGGCCGTGACGGCGGCCTCGGCCTGGGCGGCCGTGGCGTCCGGGGCCTGGTCGAGCACCTCACCGGTCGCGGGATTGAGCGAGGGGAAGGTCTTTTCGGCTTCGACGAGCTGTCCGTCGATGAGCAGGCGCTTCACAGCCGCACCAACTGTCCGCCGTCCACGCTGATGACCTGTCCGGTCAGCCAGCGCGCTTCGTCGGAGAGCAGGAAGAGGACCGCGGGAGCCAGGTCTTCGGGGGTGCCCATCCGCTTGATGGCCAGGCTCCGCGTCATCGCCTCCTGGTACTCCTTCGGCATGACGCTGCGGCTGGCGTCGGTGTCGGTGGGCCCCGGCGCGATCCCGTTGACCCGGATGTTCTTGTCGCCGAGCTCGGCGGCGAGCGAGGCGGTCAGGCTGTTGATGCCGGCCTTGGCCAGTCCGTAGTACCCGCCGCCCATCCACGCGGCCGTGGACGACTGGTTGACGATCACACCGCCCTCGGTCATGTGCGGGACGACCGCCCGGGTGCAGTGCAGCGCGCCCAGCAGGTTCACCTGGAGGAAGCGGTTGAGGTAGTCGAGGGGGACCGTGGTGAGGCCGTCGCGCCTCATGCTGTGGAAGATGGCCGCGTTGTTGACCAGGTAGTCGATGCGTCCGAACTCCGCCAGCGCGGCGGCGGCCATCGCCTCCGTCGACGCGGGGTCGGCCACATCCACCTTGACGAAGAGAGCCGGCTCTCCGAGCTCCTTGGCGACCCGCTCGCCCTGCTCCTCGTTGAGTTCGGCGATCACCACGCGCGCACCCTCGGCGACCAGCGCCCGGGCATAGCCCTCGCCGATCCCCTGCCCCGCGCCGGTAACGATCGCGACCTTGTCGTGGAACCGCATCCTGCCTCCTCGCTCGGATGTCGTGGAAACTACATTCTCAACCTACGCAAATCAATATTCCGGAAACGAGAACGTCATGGCGGATCTCAGCGGACCATCTCTGGCGCAAACCTGACCAATAGTCAGGGACAGGACACCGACACGGAGGGACCGAAGGCCCGCCGCCCCCGGCCTTCCGGAAGCCCAACCGGCGAGAATACTATTCTCGCATCCGGAAGGGAGATTTTCATGATCGCAACGAAGGCCCTCAGCCCGAGTCTGGGCGTAGAGGTCACCGGCGTCGGCCATCTGCTCGACGATCAAGTGATCAGCCGGTGCTTGGAGGCGCTCCAGTGGCGCGGCGTCCTGGTCATTCGCGGACTGCACCTCGACGACGAAGGCCAACTGGCCTTCAGCCGCAGGCTGGGCGAGGTCTTCGCGGTGCGCGGGAGGGAGATCTTCACCGTCTCGCTCGACCCGGCCAAGAACCCCATGGCCGAGTACCTCAAGGGGACGTTCCACTGGCACATCGACGGCACCACCGACGACGTACCGACCCGGACCACCACCCTGACCGCGCGGCACGTCGCCATGACCGGCGGCGGGACCGAGTTCGCCAGCACCTACGCGGCGTACGAGAACCTGCCGGAGCCGGACCGCAAGCAGTATGCGAACCTTCGCGTGCTGCACAGCTTCGAGGCCGCCCAGCGACTGCTGCATGCCGAGCCGAGCGAGGAACTGATCGCGAGTTGGCGCCGTGTTCCCACCCATGAGACGCCACTGGTCTGGCAGCGTCGGGACGGCCGCCGTTCCCTGGCGATCGGCGCGACGGCCGACCACATCGTCGGCATGGAGCCCACCGAGAGCCGCAAACTCCTCGACCAGTTGCTGGAGTGGACCACTCAGGAGCGTTTCCGCTACACCCATGACTGGCAGGTGGGTGATCTGGTGGTGTGGGACAACACGGGCCTGCTGCACCGGGCGCTGCCGTACGGCGCCGACTCGGAGCGCACCCTGCACCGCACCACCATCGTCGGCGACGAGGAGCTGTCATGAGGACGGCGGTCGTCACCGGCGGCGGTTCCGGTATCGGTCTGGCCATCGCGGAACGGCTGAGCAAGGACGGCTACCAGGTCGCCGCGCTCGACCTCAACCCACCGGACACCGGCCTCGCCCCGGCCACCGACGTCTGCGACCGGGCCCAGGTGGACGCGGCCCTGGCCGCCGTCAGGGACCGGCTGGGGCCGGTCACGATCCTGGTCAACGCGGCCGGGACGGACGGGTTCCGGCGCTTCACCGATCTCACCTTCGCGGCCTGGCAGCGGGTGATCGACGTCAATCTCAACGGCGTCTTCCACTGTGTGCAGGCCACCCTCCCCGACATGCTGGACGCGGGCTGGGGACGGATCGTCAACATCTCCTCCTCCAGCGCGCAGTCGGGACAGCCCTTCATGACGCACTACGTGGCGGCCAAGTCGGCGGTCAACGGACTGACGAAGGCGCTGGCGCTGGAGCTGGGCCCGCACGGCGTCACCGTCAACGCGGTGCCACCCGGATTCATCGACACCCCGATGCTGCGCAGGGCCGAGGAGCGCGACCAGATCGGCGGGACGATCGAGAAGCACATCCAGCGCACTCCGGTACGCCGGGTCGGCCGCCCGGAGGACATCGCCGCGGCCTGCGCGTTCCTGGTGTCGGAGGAGGCCGGATACATCACGGGCCAGATCCTGGGCGTGAACGGGGGCCGCAACACGTGAACCGTATCTCTCCCCTTCCCTACGCCGAGTGGGACACCGAGGCGATGGCGGCGGTCGCACGCTGGCGCACTGTGCCGCCGCCCAACGTGCTGGGTCTGTTCGCCCGGCATCAGGAGCTGGCCACGGCGTTCCTCGGCTTCAACAGGTATCTCCTGGGCGGCGGTTCGACGCTGCCACCACGCACACGCGAGCTGGCCATCCTGCGGGTGGCCTGGCGCCGACGCTGCCAGTACGAGTGGGCGCAGCACGTGCGGATCGCGCGGAAGGCCGGCGTCACCGACGAGGAGATCGACGCGATCCGCGCCGGGATCCCGACCCCGATCACCAGGGCCGTGGACGAACTCGAGGCGGACTCCGGCCTGTCCGACGACACCTACGCGGCGCTCGCCGCCGAGCTGGACGACCGCCAGCTCATGGATCTCGTCTTCACGGTCGGCACGTACGGCGTCGTGGCCATGGCCCTGAACACCTTCGAGGTCGAGCTCGATCCCGGCCTCCCTGCGGAGAACTTCACTAGCCCCGAATGAGAATGCTATTCTCATTCTCGAAAGGGGGACATCCATGCCGCATTTCGCGAAGCCCGAGGCTGGGAGCTGGACCGAGCAATACCCCGAACTGGGCACAAGTCCCGTGAACTACGAGGACTCGATCGATCCCGCGTACTACGAGGCCGAGCGGGCGGCCATCTTCAAGCGGACCTGGCTGAACGTCGGCCGGATCGAACAGGTACCGAAGACCGGCAGCTTCTTCACCAGGGAACTGGCCGCCGCCGACACGTCACTGATCATCGTCCGCGGCCGGGACCAGCAGGTCCGCGCCTTCCACAACGTCTGCCGCCACCGCGGCAACAAGCTCGTGTGGAACGACTTCCCCGGCGAGGAGGTCAAGGGCACCTGCCGCCAGTTCACCTGCAAGTACCACGCCTGGCGCTACGACCTCACCGGCAAGCTCACCTTCGTCCAGCAGGAGGGCGAGTTCTTCGGCCTCGACAAGGACGACTACGGCCTCAAGGAAGTCGCCTGCGACGTCTGGGAGGGGTTCGTCTTCGTCAACCTCGACCCGCAGCAGACCCTGTCCGAGTACCTCGGCGACATGGCCAAGGGCCTGCAGGGCTATCCCTTCCACGAGATGACCGAGGTCTTCTCCTACAAGGCCGAGGTCGGCAGCAACTGGAAGCTGTTCATCGACGCTTTCGCCGAGTTCTACCACGCACCCGTCCTGCACCAGAAGCAGGCCACCAAGAAAGAAGCCGAGAAGCTCCTCGGCTACGGCTTCGAGGCCCTGCACTACGAGCTCCACAGCCCCCACTCGATGATCTCCTCCTGGGGAGGCATGGCACCCCCCAAGGACCCCTCGATGGTCAAACCCATCGAACGGGAGCTGCGCAGCGGCCTGTTCGGCCCCTGGGACCGCCCCGACATCGAAGGCCTCGACACTCTCCCGCCGGGCCTCAACCCCGCCCACCACAAGGCCTGGGGCACCGACTCCTTCGTCCTGTTCCCCAACTTCATGCTGCTCATCTGGGCACCCGGCTGGTACCTCACGTACCACTACTGGCCCACCGCTGTCGACCGCCACCTCTTCGAGGCCGGCCTCTACTTCGTCCCCGCGAAGACGGCCCGCGAGCGACTCGCCCAGGAACTCACCGCCGTGACCTTCAAGGAGTACGCCCTCCAGGACGCCAACACCCTGGAGGCGACACAGACGATGCTCAAGGGCCGCTACGTCACCGACTTCCCGCTCAACGACCAGGAGATCCTCCTGCGCCATCTGCACAAGGTGGTCCGGGACTACGTCAAGGAGCACGCCGATGCTGCCGACTGAGTTCGCCGAACTGGAGCCCTACAGCGCGTGGGTCCTGGGCAGCGAACGAGAGCGATACGCCAAGCGCCTCGCCAGCTCCATGGAGGACATGCAGGCCTTCTACGACACCGCGTTCCCGCTCCTGGACCGCGCCACGGCGCACCTCGACACGTTCCCGCTCGACGACCTGCCCGAGCCGGAACGCAACCTGATGCTGCTCATGTTCTCCCTCGTCATGGTGTCGTTCCCCGTCGAGGTGTGGAAGCAGCCCCGCGTCCCCGACTCGGGCGCGGCCTACCTCGACGTCATCGCCGAACCCCAGGTCTGAGGATGCTCACCCTCAAGGCCGCCCGTGTCCTGCACGTCGAGACGGGGGAGATCGAGGAACCGGGTCTGGTCGGCGTCGACGGCGACCGCATCACCTACGGCGCCGAAGGCGACGTCCTGGATCTGGGCGACGTCACCCTGCTGCCGGGCCTGATGGACATGGAGGTCAACCTCCTCATGGGGGGCCGGGGAGAGACCGCCCATCTCTCCCCCGTCCAGGACGATCCGCCGCTGCGCATGCTCCGCGGAGTGGCCAACGCACGCCGGACGCTGCGTGCGGGGTTCACCACCGTCAGAAACCTCGGCCTGTTCGTGAAGACCGGCGGCTATCTGCTGGACGTCGCGCTGGCCAAGGCCATCGACGCCGGCTGGATCGACGGCCCGCGCATCGTCCCGGCCGGACACGCGATCACTCCGACCGGAGGGCATCTGGACCCCACGATGTTCGCCGCGTACGCCCCCGGCATCATGCCCCTCTCCCTGGAGGAGGGCATCGCCAACGGCGTCGACGAGGTGCGCAAGGCCGTCCGCTACCAGATCAAGTACGGCGCACAGCTGATCAAGGTCTGTGCGTCGGGCGGGGTGATGTCGCACACGGGCACCGCGGGCGCGCAGCACTACTCCGACGAGGAGTTGCGGGCCATCGTGGACGAGGCCCACCGGCGCGGACTGAAGGTCGCGGCGCACACCCATGGCGCCGCAGCCGTCCGGGCCGCCGTGGAGGCCGGCATCGACTGCATCGAGCACGGCTTCCTCCTCGACGACGAGACCATCGAGCTGATGGCCTCGCGCGGCACCTTCCTTGTCGCGACCACCGCCTTGATCGACGGAATGGACCTGTCGAAGGCTCCGCCCGAACTGCGGGCCAAAGCGGGCGAGATCTTCCCTCAGGCCCGGACGGTGGTCGCCAGGGCCGTCAAGGCGGGCGTCCGGATCGCGGTCGGCACCGACGCGCCGGCGATCCCGCACGGCCGCGGCGCCCAGGAACTCCTCGCGCTGGTCGAGCGCGGGATGACGCCACTGGAGGTGCTCCGGGCGGCGACCGTCACCGCGGCCGAGCTGATCGACGCGGAGGACCGCGGGCGGATCGCCGAGGGGCTGCTCGCCGACCTGATCGCCGTGCGCGGCAACCCACTTGAGGACATGTCGGTGATGGCCGACGTCCGTTTCGTGATGAAGGGAGGGAAGGTCTTCCGTCACGAGCGCGGTTGAGGAGGGGCTCACTTGAGGGGCGGGGGCGCAATCCCCGCCCCTCAAGTGAGCCGCGTTCACTGCGCCTTGATGCGCTCCTTCATCTCCTCCAGCCGGGTGAGGATCGGATACCCGCCCACGCTCAGCGCGTTCCCGTGCCCGGTCTGGTGGATGTCGAACACCGACTGGACGGCCGCGTAGAAGCCCTGCACGTCCAGGGTCTGGTTCACGGCCCGCTTGGCCTGGCGCAGCGCGAAGGGGTGCATACGGGCGATCTGCCCGGCCAACTCCATGGCGGCGGAGTCCAGTTCGTCGAGCGGCACGACACGGTTGACCATGCCGACCTGCTCCGCCTCCGCGGCGGTGACGGCCCGCCCGGTGAACAGGATCTCCTTCGCCTTGCGCGGACCGAGCTCCCAGGTGTGGCCGTGGTATTCCACTCCCCCGATCCCCATGTGCACCACCGGGTCGGAGAACTCCGCGTTCTGCGCCGCCACGATCAGATCGCAGGGCCAGCACAGCATGAGCCCGCCCGCGATGCACTTGCCCTGCACCGCGGCGATCGACGGCTTGGGCACATTGCGCCAGCGCAGGGTGTACTCCAGATACCGGCGCGCCTCGGCCGTGTAGATCCACTCCAGGGTGATCTCCTTCGGGGCCGGCCAGCGGTCCTTCAGGTCGTGCCCGGCCGAGAAGTGCCGCCCGTTGCCCCGCAGCACTATGACGCGTACGTCGTCGTCGGCCGCGGCCCGGGTCCAGGCCGCGTCCAGGTCGTCGAGGAGCCCCATGGTCTGGGCGTTGGCGACCTCGGGCCGGTTGAGCGTGATGACCGCCACCCGGTCCTCGACCTCGTACAGAATCTGGTCCATCCGCGTTCTCCTCGGTTGTCTCGCGGGGTCATCTCGGCAGGCCGAGGATGCGCTCGGCGATGATGTTGCGCTGGATCTCGGAGGTACCGCCGGCGATCGTGCCTCCGAAGCTGCGCGCATAGCGCTCGAACCAGCTGGAGATGAAGTTGTCGATGCTCATGTGATGGGGCGGGCCGGTCAGCCCGGGATGAGCCAGGCCCTCGGGCCCGCGTTCCTCCAGTGCGTGCAGACTCGCGTCCTGGACGGCCTCGGAGCCGAGGAGTTTGAGGACGGACAGCTCGGCCGGGTCCCGTTCACCGCTGAGCTGGCGGTAGCCGAGCAGCCTGAGCGCCTGGGCGTCCATGAGCAGCGTCGCGTACCACTCCTGGTCGCTGGGCGCGTCCCTGATCAGATCGTCAAGACGCTCGGCGAAGCTCAGCCACAGCAGGGTCCGTTCGTGGCCCAGCGAGCCGTGCGCCACGGACCAGCCCTTGTTCAGGGGGCCGATGAGGTTTTCGTGCGGCACCCGGACGTCGGTGAAGAACACCTCGTTGAAGTCGAGGTCGTCGGGGGCGGCGAGGGACGCGAACGGCCTTCTCACCACACCCTCGGTGTCGGTGGGGATGAGCAGCACGCTGATGCCCTTGTGCTTGGGCGCGTTCGGATCGGTGCGTACGAACGTCAGCAGGACGTCGGCGTCGTGCGCGCCGGAGGTCCACACCTTCTGCCCGTTGACCACGAAGTGGTCGCCCTCGAGCACCGCCCGGGTCCGCAGTCCGGCCAGGTCGGATCCGGCGCCCGGTTCGCTCATGCCGAGCGCCGCCGTGAGCTCCGCCCGCAGGAGGGGAACGGCCCACCGCCGCTTCTGCTCCTCGGTCCCGAAGGTCAGGATGGAGGCCGCGATGATGCCGAGGCCTTGGGGGTTGAAGCTGTGGTAGATCCGCCGCCGCGACAGCTCTTCGAGGTGGGCGAGCTGCTGCGGCAGGGTGGCGTCGCGGCCGCCGTACTCGGGCGGGTTGCCGGGCAGCAGCCAGCCCGCGTCGAACAGCGTCCGCTGCCAGCGCCGCGCCCACGCCGGTACATCGGCACTCGACTGTGAGGCGGTGAGGGCCTGGGCCGGGCTGGGCAGATGGGCGTCGAGGAAGGCGGCGAACTCGGCGCGGAACTCCTCGACTTCGGAGCCGGAGTTCAGCTTCATGCCAGCAACGCCTTTCTGTGTACGGCCGCGGTCCCCAGCAGCAGATCGCCGGCCTTGGCCCGCTTGAGGTGGATCTGCAGTTCGTTCTCCCAGGTGAAGCCCATGGCTCCGAAGAGCTGGAAGCCGCCCCGGAAGACGATCCGCTGGCACTCCCCGGCGGCGGCCTTGGCCATCGCGGCGGCTCGGCCGCGCCGCGGGTCGTCCTCGGCGATGGTCATCGCGGAGAAGTAGGCGAGGGCTCGGGCCCGTTCGATGGCGACGTACATGTCCGCCGCCTTGTGCTTGACGGCCTGGAAGGAGCCGATGGGCACGTCGAACTGGACGCGTTCCTTCACATGCGCGACGGCCAGGTCCAGGATGCGACGGCAGCTGCCGACCGTGGAGATCGCCAGGCCCATCAGGGCCAGGTCAGGGATCCCGGGAACCAGGTCCGGCACGTCCACATGGGCCGTGTGGAGGGTCGGGTCGAAGGTGGAGACGCGTTCCCCGCACACGTCCGAGCCGTTGACCACGCTCACCCCGTCGCGGGTGAGCAGCGCGATCTCGTCCGCGCGGTCAGCGTCGAGGACGTACCGGCCGATTCCGTCGAACACCCCGGTTCCCGAGCCCCGCGGCAGCCGACCGGCCAGAGGCGCGAACCAGGTGGCCGTGGCGAGGAAGGGCGTCGGATCGGCGGCGTACCCCAGTTCCTCCAGTACGATCGCCAGTTCCACCGGAGGGGCCTCGAGCCACCCCAGATCGAGGTACGTCGTCCAGAGCTGTTCCTCGGGCAGCGACCGCGACTTGGCCACCGTCTCGCGGACCAGGCGTTGCAGCAGGCGCTGGTCCTCGTCGAACTCACACTCCACGGGCCACCTCCAGAAGGACCTTGCCGATGGCACGGCGATCCAGGGTCAGGGCCATGGCCACGTCATCGAGCGGATGGACGGCGTGGACACGGGGGTGAATCAGTCCGTCGGCGAACATCCCGTTGAGCTCGGCGCGAGTGACGACCAACCTGTCCCGGTCGTGCCGCGCCCAGCCGCCGAAGTCGAAGCCGTGGATCGTGACGCCCTTGAGCATCGCCAGATTGAGCGGAAGCCGCGGCACCTCACCACTGGCGAAGCCCACGTTCACGAACCTGCCGCCCCACCGCATGGCCCGCAGGGCCTGTTCGGAGTGCGGCCCGCCCACGGGGTCGATCACGATGTCCGCTCCGCCCGAATCCCGCAGCCCGCGTTTGAGATCCTCGTACGGGAGCACGTCGTGGGCGCCCGCTTTGACACAGGCCGCGCGCTTCTCCTCGGTGGAGGCGACGGCGACCACCTCCGCGCCCAGCAGCGCGGCCAGTTCGACGGCCGCGAGGCCGACCCCGCCGGCCGCACCGAGCACCGCCACCCGCTCCCCCTCCCGGAGGTCGGCGATCAGACGCAGCGCGTTGTACGCGGTGGCGTGCGAGACCCCGAAGGCCGCCGCCCGCTGGGTCGGGATCGCGTCAGGTATGCGATGCAGGCTGGTGGCCGGTACGGCGACCCGCTCCGCGAACGCGCCGACGAAGACGGATCCGAAGACCCGCTCGCCCGTCGCGAAGCCGTGCGCCGACTCGGCTACCACCCCCGCGAACTCGCTGCCCGGAGTGAAGGGAGGCTCCGCCCTGACCTGATACGTGCCCCGGATCACGAGCACGTCGGCGAAGTTCACCGCCGCGAAGTGCACGTCGACGGGTACCTCACCGACCGGCTCGGGGATCTCCTCGACGACGACAGGTCCGCCGACGGCGTTGCACCGGGCCGCTCTCATAGCCGGGTCGTCGCGGCCAGTTCGGCCGCCTGGGCCGCCATCGCCAGGACCGCGTCCCCGTAGTACGCCATCTTCGGGTTGCCGCCCTCGCCCTTCACATGGCGGGCGTACCCGCCCTCCAGCACGATCGCCATCTTGAACCGGGCGAGGATCACGTAGTAGTCGATCTCACTGACGTCCCGGCCGCTGACCTTGGCGTAGTGCTCGATGATGTCGGACCGGTCCGGCATGCCGGTGTAGTCGACGTACTTGCTCTGGTTCGCCCGGTCCTCGTTTGCGTCCGGCCAGCCCATGACCACCCAGGCGAGGTCGAGCAGCGGGTCGCCGACGGTGGCCATCTCGAAGTCGACCAGGGCGGCGAGCTCTGCCGGGGCGCCGTGCTTGAACATCACGTTCGCGAACTGGTAGTCGCCGTGGATGATCCCCGGCTCCCACTGCCTCGGGCGATGGCCGCGCAGCCATGCGGCCGCCCGGTCCAGGCCCGGTATCTCACGGAACCTGAACTTCGCCAAGTGCGCCTGCCAGCGGTCCACCTGCCGGTCGTGGAAACCGTCCGGCCGGCCGAACCCTTCGAGTCCCTGGGCCCGCCAGTCCACGTTGCCGAGCCGGGCGATGCCCTCCACCAGCGCGTAGGCGAGCCCCGGCCGCAGGGACAGGTCGCTCAGGAACGGCTCGGGCCAGCCGTCGGTGTTCATCGGCGACCAGCCGTCCACGTGTCCCATGAGGTAGAAACAGGAGCCGATCACGTCGGTGTCGTCGCAGACGGCGATGGCCTCGGGGTGGGGCACGTCCGTCCCGTTCAGGGCGTTCAGCACCCGGAATTCCCGCAGCATGGTCTCGTTACGGCCCGGCGGGACCTTCTCCGGGGGCTTGCGCAGCACCATCCGCCGCTCGCCGCGCCGGATGTCGAAGATGTCGTTGGAGGTGCCCCCGGAGATGAGGGACACGTCGACGGGTTCACCCGGGGCGATGTCCTGAGCGTCCAGCCAGCGGGCGAGCGACTCGATGTTCACATGTTCTCCAGCTGTTTGCGGGCCCACTCACGGCGGGCGGGCAGATGCTGTGTGGGCCACAGCCCGGGTGCGGCCTCGTAGCCGCGCAGGAGGTCCTTGGCCACCGTGATCTTGTGCACCTCCGTGGGTCCGTCGACGACCGACATGACGGCCGCGCCGCTCCACATGTCACCGAACGGCATCTCGTTCGACACGCCCAGGGCGCCGTGCAGGTGCATGGAGCGGTAGACGATGTCGTGCAGCACCTTCGGCGTCAGGAACTTGATGGCGGCGATGTCCTTCCGGACCCGCTTGTAGTCCTGGTACTGGTCGATCTGCCAGGCCGTGTACAGCACGAAGAGACGGAACTGCTGGAGCTGCGCGTAGGAGTCGGCCAGGTCTGCCTGGACGAGCTGCTTGTCCGCGAGCCTGCTGCCCTGCGTCTCCCGCGAGAGAGCGCGCTCGGCCATCATGTCCAGCGCCTTCTGGCACTGCCCGACGACCCGCATGGCGTGGTGGACCCTGCCCCCGCCCAACCGGGTCTGCGCGATCGCGAACGCCTGGCCCTCGCCGCCGAGCAGCGCGTCACCCGGGACGCGGACCCCGTCGTACTCGATCAGCGCGTGCATACCGGCTTCGGGTGCCTCGCCCATCAGCCCGAGGTTCCGCTCCATCCGGATGCCCGGGGTGTCACTGGGGATCAGGAACATCGACATGCCCTTGTACGGGCTGACGTCCGGGTCGGTCACCGCCATCACGATGACGAACCGGGAGGTGCGCGCGTTGGAGGAGAAGAACTTGCGGCCCGTGATGACCCAGTCGTCGCCCTCCCGCTCCGCGCGGGTGGTGAACAACTTCGGGTCGGCGCCGGCCTGCGGCTCGGTCATGGAGAAGCAGGAGAAGCACTCGCCTTCCAGCAGCGGCTGGAGATAACGCTCCTTCTGCTCCTCGGTGCCGTAGCGGGCGATGATCTCCGCGTTGCCGGTGTCCGGCGCGGCGGTGCCGAAGATGACGGGAGCCCAACTCGACTCTCCGAGAATCTCGTTGATGAGCGCCAGCTTGAGCTGTCCGAAGCCGCGCCCGCCCAGCTCCGGACCGAGATGGGGTGCCCACAACCCCTGGTCGCGCACCTGCTGCTTGAGCGCCCTCACGACCGGGCCGGTCTCCTCGTCGAGGGGGTGGAAGGCCCGGTCGGGGTGAAGGAGGTCGAGCGGGTCCACGCGCTCGGCGCGGAACCACCTGATCCACTCCAGTTTCTTCTCGAACTCCGGCTCGGTCGAAAAGTCCCATGCCATGTCAGACGATCCTCGTTTCGTGGTGTTCCACCGCGAGGACCCGTTCGCCCATCTCGGGATCGGGGACACTCCCGGACTCGATCACGCAGGTGCCATCCCAGACGCATGCGGAGAATAACATTCTCAATGAACGCAAGTAAGAGTCTCGTAACCTGCGGTGCGTGATTCGGTAGGGCGCGGCCACTTATTACCGCTGAAGTGGAGTATCGTTCTGCAAGTGACGGCAGTCCCCGAAGAACCAGCGTGGCGCCAGCGCGCCGTAGAGCGATCCACCCGTGCCGCGAAGCTCCGCGCCGAGCAACGCGTGCAGCGCTTCCTGGACTCGGCACAGGAGCTCATCGCCGAGAAGGGAACGACGGACTTCACCGTCCAGGAGGTCGTCGACCGCTCGAAACAATCCCTGCGCAGCTTCTACCAGCACTTCGACGGCAAGCACGAACTGCTGTTGGCGCTGTTCGAGGACGCGCTCGCCACAAGCGCCGTCGCGCTCCGGGAGGCGGCCGCCGCCGAGAGTGATCCGCTGCAGCGTCTGCGAGCCGCGGTCGAGACGCTCTACGAGCAGTCGCATCCGAGCCCCGGTGTCCAGCGCCCGCTGTTCAGCGACTTCGCCCTGCAACTGCTGGTCAAACACCCCGACCAGGTGGCGATGGCGCACATCCCCGTCCTCACCGTGTTCACGGAACTCATCGCGCAGGCCGCCGAGGCCGGTCTCATCGCCACCGGGAAACCCCGTCGGCAGGCCGCCCTCGTCATGCAGACCATCATGTTCGCGGCCCAGGCCCACGGCGTGCCCGCCGAAAGTCACGCCCACCCAGTCACCTCGGAGGAGATCTGGGAGTTCTGCCTCGGCGGCATCTCGGGCGTTCCGGCCACCGCGGGCCGGTCCAGCTCCGCCTAGGTCCTGTCGTCACCTTCCCGTCGTCCGTCCGGAGGGCGGGCGCTCGGGGCATTGCATCCACCACCATCGCCGGCAGGTAACCGGTTATTTGTTCGCTGAGTTGCCAGGCAAGGACGGCCTGCTCGCCGAAGCGCTCGCCCCGCGCGACACCGAGGAATGGGAGGAGGGCGTGGCCGCGGTCGACGGCGCCCGCACCCACGTCGCGCAGCGCCTGCGGGAAAACGCGGCACGGGGAAAGTTGCGCGAGGCCCTCGATCCCGACAGCGCGGCCCCCCTGTTCCAGGCCGTGCTGGGCGGACATCGCACGGCCGTCACCGGCGGCGGGTCACGACCCCGCTTCCTTCCTCAGGAAGTTGCTCACCTGACAGGCGAGACTGTCCCGGGCCGAATCGGAGCGGGTACCCGCGTCGACAGGGCCCTCGTCGAGGTCGACGCCACCAGCCCAGAGGTACCGGTCGGTCCACTCTTCGTCGACCTTCAGCTGGATCTGGATGTCCACCCGGGGCAGTGAGGCTTCCTGGCCCGCGGCATACAGGACCGCGGTGGCCCGGCGCAGCGGGTAGACGTCGTAGCCCTCGATGAACTGTGAGTTGCGCCAGTCCAGGAAGGCGCTCTCGCCGTCGGGACCCACACGGATGTCCATCTGACCGTCTTCGAGGTGAATGCCGAAGTACGTGCCGGAGCGATTCTCGACGGTCACGCGGCACCGGAAGTAGGTCAGCCCGTCGGCGGCGTCGTCGCGTCCCCGCGGCGGCTCCGCCCGCTCCACCCCGTGGACGCGGACGCGCAGGCCGGCATGCTCGTCGTACTCCTGCCAGTCTCCGACCACGTTCGGCTCGTGCACGGTCCACCTCTCCACCTCAGAGAGGTGTTTCCTATCTGGGCCCTCAACTGGGTGTCAAATGAGTGGAACATGCCGTGGCCAGGGATTTTCCCCTTCTTGATCGGCGATCAAGCCGTGCCCAGCCAGAACCCGTTTCCCCGCCGATCCGGGGACATTTCCCTGCGTGCTGCACATCACGTTCTCAGGCGCCGCGGCGCAGCGTCCGCATCTGTTCGTCGAGCGGGCCCAGGCCGACGTCACGGCGCCGCTCGTCGATGGTCTCGGGCCGCCGGATCGGATACGGGCGGAAGGTCACGGGGTTCACCCGGGTGCCGTAGAACTGCGGCTGGCCCAGTTCGACGGCACAGTGGTCGGCGATGTAGGCGTGGTGCGGGGCGGGGCAGCGCCCGTCCGCCGTGGCCTGGGCGATCAGGTCGCGGCAGCTGAGCTGGAAGTCGAGGTCCGGGGCGTGCAGCAGAATCATGAGGGCCGCCGTCGAGGCGGGCGCGCCGACCAGGTCGGCGGTCGGCCAGCCGTGCCGGTGGACGATCTTCTTGAGGGCTTCGGCGTTGGCCCGGCGGCACTCGGCGATACCGCGCCGGCACTGCGGAGTGGTGTTCGTCTGCGCCCGCACCATCAGCTGCCGCTCTTCGTCCGCCCTGCGCGACAGCTCCTGGGCGAGCGCGGCCGCGAGTGCCGGGAGGACCTGCGCCGGTGTGCCGTCAGGCCCCACCGGCCCCACCGGCCCCGCCGGTGCCTCGGCGCCGAGCGCCAGGTGTCCCGAGGAACCCGTCATGGCATGCCCTGAAGGGCCAGCGTGAACCACACCTTCTTGCCCGTGGTCCCGGGGTCGGGCGGGGCGATGCCCCAGTCGTCGGTCAGTGTGGCCACGATGGCCAGTCCACGTCCCGACTCCTCGGTTCCGTCCGCTGTACGCGGTCGCGGCAGGGCGGGCGAGCGGTCGGCGACCGTCACGCGCAGCTCGTCCTCCGTGGTCTCCAGGGTGGCGGTGATCGTGTCACCCGGGCCGGGGCTGCCGTGTTTGACCGCGTTGGTGAACAGTTCGTCCGTCGCGAGGACTGCGTTGTCGAGGTGCTCGGTGGGCAGCCGTAGCCGGGCGAGGTACTCGGCGACCATGGTCCGCACGCCCGCCGCACGTGACGGATGGGCGGGGACCGTGGTGCGCACCAGGCGGATGGGGTTCCTGTGCGGCACGGCGGCGTGACCGGGCCGGGCCGGGCCCCTGGGCACCTGGCCGTCTGCCGCGTTGTCGCCGTGCGACGGTGGGAACGACGGCCCGTGGCGATGCGCCCTGGATGCCGTCATCGGTCCTCCTTCGTGTGCAGCGGGTGGGGGACGTGCTCGATGGCTGCCCATGCAGCCAACAGGTTCCGGAGGTGGGTGGACCAGGGGGCATCGGGGTTGTCCGGTTGCAGGCACGTAGTGGCGTGCGATGTATGTTCGATCACGTGAGGAACGTGAGCGGGAGCCGGACGGCGGTGCCCCCGGGGCCCTTCACCGGGTGGTCCGGTGTGCGCGGCAAGCGTGTGCTGGTCACGGGGGGAACACGCGGACTCGGCGAACAGATCGTGCGGCTGCTCGCCGCCGAAGGGGCCCGGGTGGCGACCTGCGCGCGCACCGTACGGGACCTGGAGGGGCTGGCGGAGTCGCTGGGCTCCCCGCTGTTCACCCAGGCACTCGACGTCACCGAGCCGGAGTGCCTGGAAAGCTTCGTCGCCGCCTCGGCGAAACGTTTCGGCGGCCTCGATGGGGTGGTGGCCTGCGCGGGCGGCTCTCGTGGTGGTCGCTTCGAGGAGGCGGACGCCGGCGACTGGGCGGCGACCTGGGAAGTGAACGTCGGCCATGCGACCCGGCTGGTCCGGGCCGCGGTGCCGCATCTGCGGGCGGCGGGCGGCGGATCCGTTGTGGTGATCTCGTCGATCTCCGGCTGGAAGCCGGGTGCGCCCGTCCAGTACGGGGTCGCGAAGTCCGCCCAAATCCACCTGGCCGCCTCGCTCGCCCGCGAGCTCGGGCCGGACGGGATCCGGGTGAACGCCGTCTCCCCCGGGTCGATGCTCATCCCGGGCAGGCGCTGGGACCGGATGCGCAGGGAGGAACCCGAGGCGTTCGCCGGATTCGTGGCGACGGAACTGCCGAGCGGGGAGCCGGTCGCACCGCAGGAGGTCGCCCGCGTGGTGGCGTTCCTGCTGTCGGACTGGTCGAGCGGTATCTCCGGTGCCCATCTGCCCGTCGACCGCGCCCAGAACGCGCCCTCGCCGGACGGGTACTGAACCGACGACCGGCAAACCGACAGCTGCCGAACCGTCAGCCACCGAACCACCGGCTGCCAAGACCCCCGGCGCCCCCGTCCCGGTCATGCCACCGCTCCCAGCACAGCCCGGGACCTGCGCTCGAACTCCTGCACCATGGGCTCGTGGCGACGGGGCTCCAGCCGCCTGCGGAAGTCGCGCAAGGCCTGGATCGACCGTTCGCTGTGCACGGTGCTGAGGGTGTCGAGCGCCTCGGTGGCGGTGCCGACCGCCTCGTCCAGACGGTCCTGCTGGAGATGAGCGGTCGCCAGCACGGAGCGGCTGATGGCCTGGCGCCTGCGCCGGTCGGCGTTGGCGCTCAAGGACTCGCTCGCGGTGCGCTCCGCCTGCGCGGCGAGCCCGAGGTCACGGAAGCACAGGGCGGCTTCGGCCTGCAGATAGTGATGGTCGAGGTAGCGGACCCAGACGGATTCCTGGGCGGCCCCGCGGCTCACGTCCAGCTGCTGTTCCGCCCGGCTCAGCGCCTCGGAGGCCTCCCCCGCGCGCCCCTGAGCGGCATGGCCCCGCGCCGACATGGCGTGCAGGCGCATCAGCCCGAGCGGGCTGCCCGCCCCCTTCGCGGTGGCGACACCGGCCCGGGCGAGGGCCACTCCCTCGTCGGGACGGCCGAGATTGGTGGCCAGATGGGAAAGCCCGGCCAGGATCTGTCCGCCCAGTACCCGATCGCGGCCCTCCGCGCACAGGCGCAGCCCCTGCGTCATGTAGCGCTGCGCCAGTCCGTACTCCCCTGCGTCGTACGAGCTCCAGCCGGCCATCGCGGCCAGGCGTGCCGCGGCGGCGTAGAGCTGGCGTTGCAACTGCGGCTGCGTGCCGCGGCGTTGCAGCATGGGCACGACCTCGGTGGCGAGATAGTGCACGATGCTGGTGCGCACCCCACCGCCGCCGTAGTGGTTGTCCATCTGGTCGAACATGGCGATCATCGCGTGCACCTGCTCGACCGGTCCGCCGCTCACCACCGGTGTCGGACGAAAGCCGTCCTGGTGCTCCAACAACCAGAGCAGCCACTCGCGTTGCGGATTCGTCAGCGCGGCGGCGACGAACGGGACCGAGCCGAGGAGGCTGCGGCGGGAAATATCGGTGGACCCCAGCTCGGCCAGGGTGTGAAGGGTTTCTGCCACATCTTCGCCATAGACGAGCGCCCTGCCCGCGACCGGGCGCTGCTGATCGGAGTGGAAGCCGAGATCCGCGGGTGACACGGCGCGGCCGAGCCGCTCGGACAGTACGGCGGCGATCAACTCCGGTGTGGTTCCCCGTGGTTGCTGGCCCTGGAGCCAGCGGGTGACCGACGCCTTGTCGTAGTTGGAGTCCGCGCCCTGACGGCGGCCCAGCTCATTGACCCGCAGCGCGAGGGAGGCGTATGAGCAGCCGGCGTCCTTGAGGGCGGCCGCCAGCGCCGCGTTGGCCCCGGCGGGAACCCTGCCCGTGCTCCTTGATTGTCCGTCGGTCACGGTGGCCACCCAGATTTCGCATCACGGTCGCGTACGGCTGTGCCCGCACCTGCCGCGACATCAATTCCTTGATGTCCGAGCACAGTTGAGCTTCGTCGCCACTGACTGTGCGACAGGTCACTCGATCACTATCCTCGCCGACAGGCTCAACACGCAACCAGCGTTCTGATAATTTCAGAACGATCCGCATCGCCCTGTCTCTGTCACCCACCACGTGGCACACTGCACGCTGTGACGGCCGTTCCGGGAGGTAGGACGTGAGCGACAACCGCTCTGGCGGCAGCGCGCCCACGGTCCTGCGGATCGTTCTCGGCAAGCGGTTGCGACAGCTGCGGGAACAGGCCGGGGTGTCGTTCGAGGAGGCGGCACGGGCGATCGAGGTCACCCCTCTGACGGTCCGCCGGATCGAAAAGGCCGAGGTCGGCCTTCGTATCCCCTACGTAAGGGAGTTGCTGCACACCTACGGGGTCCCGGCGGCGGAGATCGACGGCTTCCTCGCCCTGGCCAGGGAGGCCAACCAGCCCGGGTGGTGGTACAAGTACCGCGACGTACTGCCCGAGTGGTTCAGCGCCTACGTCAGCCTGGAGAGCGAAGCCAGCGTCATCCGTCTCTACGAACCCCACTACGTCCCCGGCCTGTTGCAGACCGACGACTACGTCACCGCGCTGATGCGCGTCGGCTTCCCCAACGAGTCGAAGGAGGACATCGCCCGCCGCGTCGCCCTGCGGATCAAGCGCCAGGACCTGCTCGCCAAGCCGGACGCGCCCGCCATCTGGGCCATCCTGGACGAGACCGTGCTGCGTCGGCCGGTGGGCGGAGCCGAAGTGATGCGGGCCCAGATCGACCGGCTGCACGAGGTCCTGGACATGCCGAAGGTCACGATCCAGATCATGCGCTTCGGAGTGGGGGCACACCCCGGCGCCTTCGGCCCGTTCCACCACTTCCGCTTCGGCTTCTCCGAACTGCCCGACGTCATCTACACCGAAAGCCTCGCCGGCGCGGTCTATGTCGACCGGCCCGCCGACGTCGTCACCTATCTCGAAGTGCTGGACCGGATGTCCGTGCAGGCGGAGCCGGTCGCTCGGACCAGGTCCATCCTGGGTGAACTGCGTAAGGAGTTGTGATCCATGGGATCCAAGGGCCCCATCTACAGCGGTATGTCGGCCGTCGACCTGGGTACCGAGGGCTGGGAGAAGCCCTGGAGCGGTACCAACGGCGGGAGTTGCGTCGAGGCCAAGCTGCTGCCCGACGGCCACGTGGCCTTCCGCCAGTCCACGGACCCGGACGGACCCGCGCTGGTCTACACCCGGGACGAGATGATCTCGTTCCTCGAAGGAGCCAAGGCCGGCCAGGCCGACTTCCTGATCGCCTGACCCCACCACCGCGCGAAACAACGGCGTGCGGCCCCGCCACTACGGCCGCACAACCGGACAACCCGCACGCCCACTCCCACCGTGCGGGTTGTCCCCCCACACTGGGGAAGTCGGTCGTCGTGGAGGGAGCGGTATGCGCACCGGTCCGCGTTCCGAGGTGACGCCGCCAGGCCGCCGGGGTTCCGAGGCGCTGGGTTCCGGGGTGCGGGGTCCCGTGGTGCGGGTATGATCCTCCACCACGCCCTCACCCAGTGCCGGACACTGGTCGTCGAGGGACCCGACGGCATCAGCAGAAGCGGCCTGATCGCCGAACTGGTCCGCCACGGATTCACGATCCGGCGTTCGCACGGGCCTCTTCACCATCTGGACCCCACTCAGCCGTACCGCGAACTCCTCGCCGCACCAGGGCGGTTGGCCGTCGACGGCAGTCTCCTGCACGAGCTGGTCTACGGACCGCTGCGCCGCGGACGCTCCCGGGTCACATGGATCCAGGCGCTCGACTTCGCGGAAGCGGTGGCGGAACGCGACGGCGCACTCCTCCAGGTGACGGGCGAGACGGACGACACCGAGGCCGTCCGCGCGTACGAGCGGGCGCTGCGCACGCTGGCCCAGCACGTCCCCGTCGTCACCCTCGACGCGAAAGACCTCGGCCACCCGATCCGCGGGCCTGCCCACCCTCACCATCAACTCACATAATTCGAAAAGAAGTTGACGGTAGGTTATGAACCAACCACGTGACGCAGGCAGGAGACATTCCATGGCAGACGGCCGGCCCACCCCCGACCAAGAGGCGCTGTCCAAGATCGACACTACGGTGCCGCACTCCGCCCGCATCTGGAACTACTGGATGGGCGGCAAGGACAACTACGAGGTCGACCGGGTCGCGGGCGACGCCTACCGCGAGGTCGCGCCGAACATCGAGACGATGGCACGGGCCTCCCGCGACTATCTGATCCGGACCGTGACCTTCGTGGCCGGCGAGCTCGGCATCCGCCAGTTCCTGGACATCGGCACCGGCCTGCCCTCGTACGACAACACCCACCAGGTCGCCCAGCGAGTGGCACCCGAGTCACGGATCGTCTACGTCGACAACGATCCCCTGGTGCTCCGCCACGCCCAGGCTCTGCTCACCAGCACCCCCGAGGGCGTCACCAACTACATCGACGCGGACCTGCACGAGCCCGAGAAGATCATCGAAGCGGCAAGCCGCATCCTGGACTTCGACCGGCCCGTCGCCCTGATGCTCATGGGCATTCTCGGCCACATCCAGGACTACGAGGAGGCCAAGTCGATCGTCCGCAGCCTCCAGGCCGCCCTGCCCTCCGGAAGCTACTTCGTGCACTACGACAGCACCGACACCGACGCCGCACTCAAGGAGGCCCAGCAGGGCTACGACGACACCGGCGCCATCCCGTACGTGCTGCGCAGCCCCGAGCAGCTCACCGCGTACTACGAGGGCCTCGAACTGATCGACCCCGGCATCGTGTCCTGCCCCCTGTGGCGCCCCGAGCCAGGCACCTCGCCCGAACCCACGGACGTCCACGGCGGCGTGGCCCTCAAACCGTGACGCCACGCGGCTGACTCGCAGGACGCCACCGACCTCGGCCAGGGTGACCGAGGTCGAGGTGTGCCGTCGCAGGCCGCGACTGCCGCGCCCGGTGGAAGGGAAAGCCCGTTCCGGGCGCCTACGCGATCAACGTACGGCGACGGCGGCCTCGCGGTCACCGAGGGGAGCGGCGAGCACCGCCGCCGGCAGAGTCACCCGGCGAGGCGCCCTGCGCGCCTCCCGCAGGCTGGGCATGGGCCCGGTCGGGACCAGCGGAGCCCGCTCGGCCGAGCGGGCCCGCCACGAGAACCAGATGATCTTGCCACCGGCGCCCGTGGCGCAGCAGCCCCAGCCGTCGCTGAGCGCGGCGATCTGGGCCAGACAGCCCTGCGGTGCGTTGTGCGGGCGAAGGTCCTGGTCGTTGTCGGACACGGCGGTGATGAGATGCGAGCCGTTCCACCACATCTCGACGGTCGTGTTCTTGTCCGCCGCGTGCTCGTCGATCGTATGAAGCAGCGCTTCGGCACAGTGACAGACGGACTCGACCAGGGTCTCCAGGTTCCAGTAACGGAGATGGGCGGCCAGGATGCGCCTGACCTGTCCTACCCGTTCCGGGCTGACCTCCACGTCGAGGTGGTAGTAGCAGGGGACTGCAGCTTTCATTGTCGTTGGCTCCTCACCGGCGAAGCTCCCCGCTTGCTCGCCCTCTTCGAACCGGGACCCGAACACGAAGCGTGAGATCAGATCGCTCCTGAGTCATTCCCAGAGTGAGAGTGCTACTCCATTCGTGCAACACGAGAGCGGCCCCAGATGTAGTTGAAGACCCAACAAGACGCTCGGTTGCGACGCGGGCACCATGAGTGAGGGTGCCGTGCGTCGTAACGGGCCGGTTTCCCTCCGTGCACAGTCGTCCGGCACCGGCCGGGGGAGCCGTGCGCAGCCGAGAGAGTGGGAAGGTGACCAGCGCCATGCTGCTGCCTGACAAAGCCGAGGTCGCCAGGCATCTGGAGCAATACCGGGCCTGGGAACGCCTGCTGCTCGTGGCCCCCGCCGATCACGCGGTGCGGGGCAACTTCGAGAGCACGGGTTACACCCTGTGCGTGCTGATGGGGAAGCGGTGCGCGCGGGAGGCCGTGGACGCCGCCGAGCGCTATCTGCGAGGCGGCGGTTCACCCGTTCGAGGAACGGACCGTTCGGCCGACAGGCACCCATGAGTCGGACGTTTGTCGGGACATGCCAGCGCAGCTCTGAACCGTAGTCGGGAGCTCGAGGACGTCGGAGGCGAAATCCATGCACGCACACCCGGCCGACGGCCGTGACCCGATCAACTGCGGTGCGATCGGTCGCGTCCCGATCGTGGATGTCCGGCCGGTCGTCGAATGTGGCCGGCGCCCCGCGAAAGCGGTCAGTGGTGAGACCTTCCAGGTCACCGCCACCGTTTTCGGCGAGGGTCAGGACACGGTCGGCGCCAATGTCGTGCTGTGCGGCCCGGGCGGCCTCCCCGGCCCCTGGACCCCGATGCGCGAACTGGCCCCGGGCAGCGACCGCTGGGGCGCCGAGGTCACACCGGGAGCCGAGGGCCACTGGACGTACCTGGTCGAGGCGTGGAAAAACCCCTTGGCCGCCTGGCGCCACTCCGCCGAAATCAAGGTCCCGGCCGACATCGACGCAGGGCTGGTGCTGGAGGAGGGCGCCTCGCTGTACGAGCGCGCCGCGGCCGGCGTACCGGACCCGGCCGGCCAAGCGACGCTGAGGGCCGCGGCGAACGCCCTGCGCGACGACTCCCTGCCGCGGGCCGCCCGACTCGCGGCCGCGCTGACCCCGGAAGCGGACGCCGTTCTCGCGGAACACCCGCTGCGTGAACAGGTCTCCCGTTCGCTGCCGATGCCCCTGCTCGTGGAACGGGAACGGGCGCTGTACGGCGCGTGGTACGAGTTCTTCCCGCGCTCGGAGAGCGGACGGCTCGACCCGCCGGTCCACGGCACGTTCCGTACCGCCGCCGAACGCCTGCCCGCCATCGCCGCGATGGGCTTCGACGTCGTCTATCTGCCACCGATCCACCCCATCGGCACCACCTACCGCAAGGGCCGCGACAACACGCTCTCCGCGGGCCCGTACGACGTCGGTGTGCCCTGGGCGATCGGCTCCCCGCAGGGCGGGCACGACGCGATCCACCCGGATCTCGGCACGATCGACGACTTCGACGCGTTCGTACGCCGGGCAGCGGATCTGCGCCTGGAAGTAGCCCTCGACTTCGCGCTCCAGTGCTCCCCCGACCATCCGTGGGTGCAGAAGCATCCCGACTGGTTCCATCACCGGGCGGACGGGACGATCGCGTACGCCGAGAACCCGCCGAAGAAATACCAGGACATCTACCCGATCGCCTTCGACGAGGACATGCCCGGACTGGTCGCCGAGTGCGTGCGGCTGCTGCGTTTCTGGATGAGCCACGGCGTCCGGATCTTCCGCGTCGACAACCCGCACACCAAGCCGGTCGCCTTCTGGGAGCAGGTCATCGCGGACATCAACCGCGCCGACCCGGACGTGATCTTCCTGGCCGAGGCGTTCACCCGGCCCGCGATCATGCAAAGGCTCGCCGCGATCGGCTTCCAGCAGTCGTACACGTACTTCACCTGGCGCAACACCAAGGAGGAGCTGACCGAGTACCTCACCGAGCTGTCGGGCGAGACGGCGGCCTTCATGCGCCCCAACTTCTTCGTGAACACGCCGGACATCCTGTCCGACTATCTCCAGCAGGGTGGACGGCCCGCCTTCGAGGTGCGCGCCGTCCTTGCCGCCACCCTCTCACCGGCCTGGGGAATCTACGCGGGGTACGAGCTCTGTGAGAACACTCCGCTCCGGGCGGGCAGCGAGGAATACCTCCACTCGGAGAAGTACCAACTGCGTCCGCGTGACTGGGAGTCGGCCGCACACGAGGGCAGCACGATCGCACCGCTGATCACCCGGCTGAACCGGATCAGACAGCACCACAAGGCCCTCCACGCACTGCGGAACCTCCACTTCCACCCCATCGACAACGACGCCCTGATCGCCTACAGCAAACGCACGGGTGACGACACGGTCGTGGTGGTGGCCAACCTCGATCCCCACCACACCCAGGAGGCCACGGTCTCGTTGGACATGCCGCGACTCGGCCTGGACCGGCATGAGTGCGTGCCGGTGCGCGACGAGCTCACCGGCGAGACCTACCACTGGGGCAAGGCCAACTTCGTGCGACTGGGACCGGGCAGTGCGCATGTGCTCGCCGTCGGCCCCTCACCGCAGATCGGAGGGTCACCCACCACATGATCGTCAACGAGCCCGTCCCGGACACGTTCGAGGACACCCCGGCCAGGGACCGCGACCCCG